>NZ_DLMO01000059.1:0-3708 GCF_002479325.1 Brevundimonas sp. UBA7534 | reverse complement strand
CCAGCTAAAATGCCCTCAAGTAGGCCGAAGGCCGATAGGGCCAGCTAAAATGCCGCACGCAGGCGTGAGCGGTCCCGGCATTGACCCGGCGGGGCGATGGACCGACATTGGGGGTTCGGCGTTTCGAGGAGCGCCCGAAGAGGATCGACCCATGTTCCAGCCCGAACGTCTCGTCACTGTCGGCTTCACGCCGCGCCGCCGCCCGAACGGCCTCGTCGCCTCGGTGATGTGGCTGGGGGGCGTCATCGCGGGCGTGGCGGCGATGGCCGTGGGCGCGATCCTGGCGGTCTTCACCGCCGCCGCCGTGGCCGTGATCGCGGTGATCGCGGGCGTCCTGGTCTTCCTGGCCGGTCTGGCTCTGCGGGCGCGCCGCAACATGATCCTGCGCCGCCGCTCGACCGATCCCGAGGTCATCGACGCGCAGAAGGTCGGCGACACCTGGGTCGCCTACGGTTGGGAACGTCACGGCCGCTGAGGCCGCCCTGGCCATGATCGACGTCATCGAGGTGCCGTCGCCGAACTTCGACGCCCGTCGCGCGCCGCCGGACATGCTGGTGCTGCACTATACCGGCATGCAGACCGGAGAGGCCGCCCTGGCGCGCCTGCGCGACCCCGACGCCAAGGTCTCGGCCCACTATCTGATCGAGGAGGACGGCCGCGTCTTCCGCCTGGTCCCCGAGGCGCGCCGGGCCTGGCACGCGGGCCGTGGCGTCTGGCGCGGCGAAACGGACTGCAACGCCGCCTCCATCGGCGTCGAGATCGTCAATCCGGGGCACGAGTTCGGCTATCGCCCCTTTCCCGACGCCCAGGTCGCCTCGCTGACCGCCCTGATCGGCGACATCCGCGGCCGCTGGACCATTCCCGACAACCGCATCATCGCCCATTCCGACCTGGCGCCCGAGCGCAAGGAGGATCCCGGCGAACTCTTCCCTTGGAAGCGCCTGGCCGAAGCCGGCCACGGCCTGTGGTTCGAACCGGCGGCGGAGCGGATCGCGGCCCTGGGCGGTCTCCTGCAGAAAGGCGACCAAGGCATCGGCGTGATCGTCCTGCGCGCGGGCCTGCACCGGCTGGGTTACGGTCTCCAGCCCGGCGGCGACTACGACGCCGAGACCGAGACGACCGTGCGCGCCTTCCAGCGCCACTGGCGTCCCGCCCGCATCGACGGCGTCGCCGACGGCGAGACCCGCGCGCGCCTGGTCGGGCTGCTGCAGCTTGCCAGCGTCGAAAGTCCGACCGGCGTGCTGGATTGACGTTACCCGCAGTAACGCGCATCTAGCGCGCGCCAGACGGCCGGGCGGTCGCGGCGGGCTTCGCGCCCGTCGAGGAAAGTCCGGGCTCCACGGTGAAAAGGCGGCGGATAACCTCCGCCCGGGGCGACCCGAGGGACAGCGCCACAGAAAGCAAACCGCCGGGCCTTCGGGACCGGCAAGGGTGAAAGGGTGGGGTAAGAGCCCACCGCGTCGGCGGCAACGTCGATGGCATGGCAAGCCCCGCCTGGAGCAAGACCAAATAGGGACGTCGCGCGGTTTCGGCCGCAGGGTTCACCGCCCCAGACGTCCGGGTAGGTCGCGAGAACCGCTCAGCAATGGGCGGTCCAGAGGAATGATCGTCGCCGTTCTCAGGAGCGGAACAGAACCCGGCTTACAGGCCGTCTGGCATTCCTTCTTTTTCGCCTATCGGCCTTCGGCCTGTTTGAGGCGGCTGTATCGGCCTGCCGCGCATCGGCGATGCTTCAGGCCGTTTTGTCCCCGTCATTTTACGGTCGGGCCGCCCTCTGCGGTCGGCCGCTCGTTAACCCGCTGTAGGGGCGAGGCGATTCACATCGGCGCACAGGCTGTGAATACTTGGATTGTTCCTTGTATGTTCTCACAAAGGCCAGTGTTGCGGCCGCCACAGCTCCGCAACATGGTTAAGTAAAGCCTTCAATCCCATTGAGACCCATTTCATCCCATGATATCCCACTCGAATGAGATGGGGCTGAAAGGCGTGCGCGGCGGGCGTACGTCAGGGCATCTAGGGACGGGCCGAAGGGTCCGATGGGCAGGGCGTGTTTCTCTCGACCTACGAGAAGCAGCTGGACGGCAAGCGCCGTCTCCTGATCCCCAACGATTTCCGCACGACCGAAAACGGCGCCGCCGGCGGCGTCTTCATCTTCCCCTCCATCGAGGCCGACTGCCTGGAGGCGGGCGGCGACCGGCTGTTCGCCGTCTATGCCGAGATGATCGAGTCCCTGCCGTTCGGCTCGGAGGAGCGCTCGGCGCTGGAGTGGCAGGTGATGGGCGAGCAGGTGCGTCTGGCCTATGATTCCGGCGGCCGCATCACCCTGCCCGAAGGCCTGTGCGCCGAGGCGGGCCTGGAAGACACCGTCGTCATCGTCGGCCTGAACGACCGCTTCCAGATCTGGTCGCGCGAGAAATGGGCGGCCCGCCGCGCCGAGCAGCGCGCCCTGGCCAAGGCCGGCATGGCCCAGATCGGCGCCCTGAAGCTGGCGGCCCAGATGAAGCTGGCGGGAGGCGGATCATGAGCCCCCACGCCCCGGTCCTGCTGGCCGAAGTGATCGAGGCGCTGAAGCCTGCGCCGGGCGACGTCATGATCGACGCCACCTTCGGGGCCGGCGGCTACACCCGCGCCATCCTGGACGCCGGCGCCCGCGTCATCGCCCTGGACCGCGATCCGACGGTCCAGCCGCACGCCGACGCCGTGGCCAACGACTTCCCCGGCCGGTTCCAGCTGGTCCGCACGCCCTTCTCCGGCCTGGCCGAGGCCTTCGCCGAAAGCGGCGCGGATCGGCTGGACGGCGCCGTCTTCGACATCGGCGTCTCCTCGATGCAGTTGGACCGGGCCGAGCGGGGCTTTTCCTTCATGCGCGACGGCCCGCTGGACATGAGGATGAGCGACCAGGGCGAAACCGCCGCCGACATCGTCAACACCTGGGACCACGGCCCCCTGGCCCATATCCTCAAGCTGTACGGCGAGGAGCGTCAGTCCGGTCGGATCGCCACCGCCATCCTGCGTCGTCGCGTCGAACGGCCCTTCACCCGCACCCTGGACCTGGCCGAGACGGTCGAAAAGGCGCTGGGCGGCCGTCGCGGCGCGCCCATCCATCCGGCCACCCGCACCTTCCAGGCCCTGCGGATCGCGGTGAACGACGAGCTGGGCGAGCTGGAGCGCGGTCTGGCGGCGGCCGAGGCGACCCTGGCGCCGGGCGGCCGTCTGGCGGTCGTGACCTTCCATTCGCTGGAGGACCGCATCGTCAAGGCCTTCCTGACCGAGCGCAGCGGCAACGCGCCCGCCGGCTCTCGCCACGCGCCCATCGCCATCGACCCGCGCAAGCCCAGCTTCACCCTTCAGTTCAAGGGCGCGCGCGAGGCGACAGAGCAGGAGCGCGCCGCCAATCCCCGCGCCCGTTCGGCCAAGCTGCGCGCGGCGGTCCGCACCGACGCCCCCGCGTGGAAGGCGGCGGCATGACCGCGACCAACCCCTTCGCCTATCGCAAGAGCCTGCTGCAGCGCCTGTTCGACTGGAAGGTGCGTGGCGTGCGCTGGATCGAGATCATCGGCGTGGCCCTGGTCGCGGTCATGGTCATGTCGGTCTATGTCGCCAAGGCCGCCGCCGCGCGCGAGAGCAGCCGCATCGCCGAGCTGGAACGCGACATCCGCGAGAACGCCCAGCGCGTGCGCCTGCTGAAGGCCGAGGCCGCGCGCCTGG
>NZ_DLMO01000060.1 GCF_002479325.1 Brevundimonas sp. UBA7534 | reverse complement strand
CCTGTCCCGCCGTGGCGGGCGTGGCGTCCGAGGAGATGGAGACGGTCCAGCCGGCGGATCATGCGGGCGAATATCTGGTTCTTTTCGATCCGCTGGACGGGTCGTCCAACATCGACATCAATGCGCCGGTCGGCACGATCGTCTCGGTGCTGAAGGCGCCGCAGAGAGCGCCCGCCGAGGCCGATTTCCTGCAGCCGGGCCGCAGCCAGGTCGCGGCCCTCTACGCCCTCTACGGCGCCCAGACGATGCTGGTGCTGACGACGGGGCGGGGCGTAAAGGGTTTCACCCTGTCGGCGCAAGGGCAATGGCTGTTGACGCACGACGCCATCGCCGTCTCGCCGGACACCAAGGAGTTCGCGATAAACATGTCGAACCAGCGCCACTGGTCGGAGCCGGTGCAGCGCTATGTCGAGGGCGTGCTGAGGGGCGCGGACGGCCCGCGGGGTAAGAACTTCAACATGCGCTGGGTCGCGGCGATGGTGGCGGACGTGCACCGCATTCTGATGCGGGGCGGCGTCTTTCTCTATCCGTGGGATCGGCGCGAACCGGACAAGCCCGGCAAGCTGCGCCTGATGTACGAAGGCAATCCGATGGCTCTGCTGATCGAACAGGCGGGCGGCAAGGCGACGACGGACGGCAGCCAGGCGATCCTGGACGTCCAGCCAGACCATCTGCACCAACGGATTCCGGTGGCCCTGGGGTCGGCCACAGAGATCGACGCCTATGCGGGGGCCTGATGAAGATCGCCGCCACTGACGCGCTTCTGGTCATCGACCCGCAGAACGACTTTTGCGAAGGCGGCGGCCTCGCGGTCGCGGGCGGGGCCGGGGTCATGCCGACGATCAACCAGCTGGCGGAGCGGTTCGAGCGCGTGATCGTCACCCAGGACTGGCATACGCCGGACCAGATCAGTTTCGCCACCAACCATCCGGGCGCCGCACCCTTCACCGAGATCGACGTCGCCTATGGGCGGCAGATGCTGTGGCCGGATCACTGTCTGCAGGGTTCGCCGGGCGCCGACTTTCATCCCGATGTGGCGCCGACGGTGCGCAAGGCGTTGGCCGTCATCCGCAAGGGCTACAATCCGGCCGTCGACAGCTACTCGGGCTTCTTCGAGAACGACCGCCGGACGCCGACGGGCCTGAGCGGCCTGTTGCGCGAACTGGGCGTGACCCGCGTCGTCCTGTGCGGACTGGCCTACGACTACTGCGTCCGTTTCACAGCCGAGGATGCGGTGCGCGAGGGGTTCGAGGCGGTGGTCATCCGCGACGCCACCCGCGCGATAGCGCCGGAGACGGCGGCCGAAGCCGGGAGGCGGTTCACAGCCTTGGGCGTGGTAGAGGTCGAGGCGGTCGATCTGCTGGGCGGCGTCTAGCCGAGGACCACCGCCGTCTTGGCGTAGGCATCGACCTCTGCGATCCGGGCCGCCTTTTCCGCCTCAGGCAGGAAGGCGCCTTCGAAACTGTTTCGCGCCAGCTGGGTGATCTGGTTGCGGGTCAGGCCCACAGCGTCAGCGAGGCGACTGTAGTTGTCGTTCACATAGCCGCCGAAATAGGACGGGTCGTCCGAGTTCAGGGTGACGTGCAGGCCCCGGCGCAGCATTTCCGGGATGGGGTGGTTCTTCAGGTCGTCCACCACGCACAGCTTCAGGTTCGACAGGGGGCAGACCGTCAGGGTCATCTGTTCGGCGGCCAGGCGCTGGATCAGCGCTTCGTCCTCCATCGAGCGGTTGCCGTGGTCCATCCGGTCGATGTGCAGCAGGTCCAGCGCCTCGTGGACATAGGCCGGCGGGCCTTCCTCGCCGGCGTGGGCGCACAGTTTCAGGCCCAGATCGCGCGCGGCGGCGAAGACGCGCTGGAACTTGGACGGCGGATGGCCGACCTCGGACGAGTCCAGTCCCACGCCGATGAAGTGGTGCAGGTAGGGCTTGGCCGCCTCCAGGGTGGCGAAGGCCTCGTCCTCGGTGAGGTGGCGCAGGAAGCTGAGGATCAGGCCGCTGGAGACTCCCAACTCGGCCTTGGCTCGATCCATCCCCGCGATCAGGCCCTCGACCACCACGCCGAAGGGCACGCCGCGGTCGGTGTGGGTCTGGGGATCGAAGAAGATCTCGGCGTGGCGGACGTTGTCGGCGGCCGCGCGCTGGAAATAGGCGAAGGCCAGGTCCTCGAAGTCCTGGCGCGTCAGCAGCACGGCGGCGCCGGCGTAATAGATGTCCAGGAAATCCTGCAAGTTCGAGAAGTCGTAGGCCGCGCGCACCGCCTCGACGCTGTCGTAGGGAATGGCGACGCCGTTGCGCCGGGCCAGCTCGAACATCAGTTCGGGCTCCAGCGAACCCTCGATGTGCAGATGCAGCTCGGCCTTCGGCAGGCCGGCGATATAGGCGTCCAGGTCGGTGGATGACGTCATCGGGAACTCGCGAGCGTGGGAGGAACGGCACCGCGCAGCGCACGTTCAGAAGGGGCCAACAGGAGCATTGTCATGGCCGACAAACAAGACGAGCCGAAGATCAACACCACCCCTGGCGTGATGGGCGACGGCACCGAGGAGCAGAACCTGGGCCAGCCGGGCGATCCGAAAAAGCGGATCACCGAGGAAGAGGTGGACGCCGCCTTCTCCGAAAAGAAGCCGGACTGATTATCTACATTCGCTCGGGCGTCTCGATGCCCAACAGCGCCAACGCCTGTTCAAGCTGGAGCAGGGCCGCTGCCGACAGGGCCAGGCGCGAACGCCGCGTGGCCTCGTCGGGCGCGACCAGCACAGGGCAGGCGGCGTAGAACTTCGAGAAGGACTGGGCCACGCGATAGGCGTGTTCGGCGACCAAGTGCGGCATGCGCTTGTCGTAGGCGTCTGAAACGGCGGTCGAAAAGGCGTCCAACGTCAGAGCCAGGTCGCGCTCCGCCGGCTCGGCGCAGGCGATCCGGCCTGGCGTCACGCCTTGGTCGGCAGCCTTGCGCAGCAGCGATTTGATGCGGACGGCCTGGTAAAGCAGATAAGGCCCGGTCTTGCCCTCGAAGCTCATGAAGCGGTCGAGGTCGAAGACGTAGCTGGTGGTGCGCGCGTTCGACAGGTCGGCGAACTTCAGCGCGGCGATCGCGACATTGTGGGCGATGGCCTCGAACTCTTCCGGCGGCAGATCGTCGCCCAGCTTGGCGTCGTGCAGGCGCTCGCGCGCCTTTTCCGTGGCCTGATCGATCAGGTCGCGCAGCTTCAACACCCCGCCCGCGCGGGTCTTGAAGGGCTTGCCGTCCTGGCCGTTCATCGTGCCGAAGCCCAGATGCTCCAGCGACCCCTCGGCGGCGTAGCCGGCCAGATAGGCGGCGCGGAACACCTGTTCGAAATGTTCGGCCTGGCGTTCGTCCACGACGTAGAGCGCCAGGTCGGGCGCCAGCGTCTTCTTGCGGTCCAGGATCGTCGCCAGGTCGGTCGTGCCGTACATGGCCGAGCCTTCGGAACTGATAACCAGCAACGGCGGCGGAGACGGCGCCTCGATCACCGAGCCGTCGGCCAGCTTCTTCTTTCGGGTCTCGCCCGGCTTGGCGACGTGGACCACCTGGGCGCCGTCGTCCTCGACCAGCAGGCCGGTCGCCTTCAGGTGGGCGATCATCTCGTCCATCAGGGGATCGGCGTCGCTCTCGCCGTTCCACAGGTCGAAATCGACCGACAGGTCGCCATACTCGCGCTTCAACGCCTCGCGGCTGACAGCGACGAAATGGGACCACAGGGCGCGATAGCCGGGGCGGCCGGCCTGCAATTCAGCCGTCGCCTTGCGGGCGCGGTCGCGGAAAGCGGGGTCTTCCTTGGCCTTGGCCGCGGCTTGGGGATAGAGGCGGTCCAGGTCCGCCAGCGTCACGGGGCTGCTGGCCGGGAAGGGGCCGTCGCCCGGCGCCATGAAGGCGTCGGCCAGCCCCTCGTCGCCGCAGGCCGTGATCAGCAGGCCCATCTGGAAGCCCCAGTCGCCGAAGTGGGCGTCGCCGGTGACATGGTCGCCGCGGAAGCGGAACAGCCGCTTGAGGCTTTCGCCGATGATGGCGCTGCGCAGGTGGCCGACATGCATCGGCTTGGCCACGTTCGGACCGCCGTAATCGATGACCACCTTGCGCGGCTCGGCCACGACGGCGGCGCCGGCGTGGGCCTGATCGGCGGCGACCTCTGCAGCGCGCTCGGCCAGGGCGGCGTCGGAAATCTTCAGGTTTATGAAGCCCGGCCCGGCCACCTCGACCGAGGCGAGGCGTGGATCGCTCGCCAGGCGCGCGGCCACCTTGCCGGCCAGTTCGCGCGGATTG
>NZ_DLMO01000043.1 GCF_002479325.1 Brevundimonas sp. UBA7534 | reverse complement strand
GCAGGGCGTTCAGCACCGTCTCCAGACCGTCGGGGGTGTGGGCGTAGTCGACATAGACCTCTCCGCCCTGCGTGCCGCCGCCCACGCGCTCCAGACGCCCGCGCGCGCCGTTCAGGCTTTCCAGGGCGCCGATCACGGCCTCGGGCCGGTCGCCGGCGGCGATGCACAGCCCGGCCGCCACAAGGGCGTTCGACGCCTGGAAGGCGCCGGCCAGGGGCAGCAGCACCTCGTGAATGTCGCCCCGTGCGTCCAGGGTCAGGCGCTGGCCCTCCGGCGTGGCGACGCGGCCGATCAGCGTCAGGTCGCGCCCACGCTCGCCCACCCCCATCACGCCCAGGCCCGCCATGATGGAGGCGGCGGCGAAAGCGGAATAGGCGTCGGAATCGGCGTTCAGGACCGCCGTGCGGCCGCGCGGCAGCAGGGTGTCGAACAGGCGCAGCTTGGCGGCGCGATAGGCCTCCATGTCGCCGTGATAGTCCAGGTGGTCCTGGGTCAGGTTGGTGAAGGCCGCCGCCTTCAGCGCCACCCCGTCCACGCGGCGCTGGTCGATGCCGTGCGACGAGGCCTCAAGCGCCAGGTGGGTGACGTCCTTGCGGGCCAGTTCGGCCATCAGACGCGCCGCCTCGGCCGCGTCGGGGCTGGTCAGGCCCGGGCCGGTCAGGGCGTAGGTCTTGTCGCCCTTCTGGCCGACCAGGCCCAGGGTGCCCATGCTGGCGGACTTGTGACCGATGGCGGCCCAGATCTGGCGGCAGAAGGTCGCCACCGAGGTCTTGCCGTTGGTGCCGGTGACGGCCACGCAGGTCTTCGGCTGGGTTCCGTAAAAGCCGCGCGCGGCGATGGCGTAGGCGCGGCGCACGTCGCCCGAGGTGACCAGGACCGGCGCGGCCTCGGACGGAGTGTCGGCCGGGGCCAGGACAGCCGCGGCGCCCTGGGCCAGCGCCTGGGGGATGAAGGCCCGGCCGTCCGCCGCCGTGCCCGGCAGGGCGACGAACAGGGCGCCGGGCTGGACCTGGCGGCTGTCGGCGGTGACGGCGGTGATGACCGGATCGGCGGCGACGTCGCGACGCAACAGGTCGGAAAGACGGACCGCGCTCACCGCCCGTCCCCTTCCACGTCCTGATATTCCGGCACCTTCTGGCCGTCGGCGGTGCGCCAGTGGTCGGCGCGACGCTCCACGCCCAGGAAGCCGGCGATGCGGTCGGCGATGTTGCGCACGGCGGGCGCGGCCACATAGGCGCCGGTGCGCGGATATTTCCCCGGTTCGTCCATCACGATCAGGATGGCGTAGCGCTTGGCGGCCAGCGGGCCGTCGACGGGGAAGACGGCGGCGAACGAGCCCACGGCGTGGGTCGCGTCGTAGCGGCCGTTCACCAGCTTGTTGGCCGAGCCGGTCTTGCCGCCGACACGAAGGCCGGGCGCATCGGCGAAACCGCCCGAACCCTTGACCACGTTGCGGCGCATCAGGTCCAGGATGGTGCGCGAGGTGTCCTCGGTGACGATCTGGCGCGGCTGGGCGTTCAGGGCGCCGCCGCGACGCAGCGACAGGGGCACCATGCGGCCGCCGTTGGTCAAGGCGCCCATCGCCTGGATCACCTGGGCCGGCGTGACCATGATGCCGTAGCCGAACGACAGCGAGGCCAGGGTCGAGTCGCTCCAGTTGCGCGGCACGACCGGGCGGGCGGATTCCTTCAGCTCGACGGACGAGGCGCTGAGCAGGCCGAGCCGCTCGAAATAGTCGCGCATCCGGTCCGGCCCCATCTGCAGCGCAAGCTGGGAGGTGCCGATGTTGGACGAGTGGAGATAGACCTCCTCCAACGTCATCACGCGGTTCTGGGCGTGGAAGTCCTTGATCCGGCGATTGCCGATCTGCAGCGCCTGGGAGGCGTCGAACAGGGTGTTCATGTCCGCCAGGCCCTGGTCCAGGCCCGCCGCGACGGTGAAGGTCTTGAACACCGAACCCATCTCGTAGTGGCCCGAGACGGCGCGGTTCAGCGTGGCCCCGTCCGGCGCGGCGCCGCGGTTCTGCTGGGTGAAGGTCGGCCAGCTGGCCATGCCCAGGATCTCGCCGGTCTGCACGTCGGTGACGATGCCCACGGCGCCCTTGGCCTGGTTCTCGATGGCGGCGGCGGCCAGCTCGTTCTCCAGCACGCCCTGGACGCGCAGGTCGATCGACAGGGGGAAGCTGTCGCCGCGCTGGCCGGCGGCGCGGATCTCTTCGTTGAAGGCCAGTTCGGCGCCCGAGACGCCCTGCCCGCCCGTGTCGGCGTCGCCGATCAGGTGGACCGCCGAGTTGCCCAGCGGATAGGCGCGCCGATCTTCCGGCTCGAAGGTGACGCCGCCCAGGGCCAGGGCGTGGACGGCCGACTTCTCGCCCGGCGTCAGGCCGTTCAGCACGATCAGGCGGCGTTCGCCGTCCATCACCTTCTTCAGACGCGCGGCCGAGACGCGCGGCAGGGCGCGGCGGATCTGGCGGGCGGCCAGGTCGCGGTCCCAGACCTCGCGCGGGTCGATGTAGAGGCCGTAATGGATGATGTTGGCGGCCAGCAGCTGGCCGTTGCGGTCGGTCAGGTCGACGCGCACCAGGGCGTTCGGCTTGCCGCCCGACCAGAGGCCGCCCGCCTCGGCGCACAGGG
>NZ_DLMO01000042.1:2147-3000 GCF_002479325.1 Brevundimonas sp. UBA7534 | reverse complement strand
CGTCGTCCCTGGTCAGCGCCGAGGCGGCGGCGCAAAGCGGACCGGCTTTCGCCGAGCGTTTGGGATGCGAGGGCGAGGACGCTGTGGCCTGCCTGAGGGCCTTGCCGGCCTGGCGATTGGCGCGCGCGCCCTCCCTGAGGGCCGGGATCAACGGTCCAGGATCGTGGGGGCCGGTCCACGGCGACGCGACCGTGCCGGAGAACCCCGCCGTCGCCTTCGCGGAGGGCCGGTTCGCGCGCGTGCCGGCCATCGTCGGCACCAACCTGGACGAGGGGCGGCTGTTCGCCAACGAGGTCAAGGACATGGACCGATACGAGAAGGAGACGATCTGGATGTACGGCGACGTCGGGCCGCGCGTCCTGGAGCGATATCCCGTGGGGGAGGACGGGCCGGCCTACGCCATTGCGGCGAACTTCACGGCCCAGAGGTTCGCCTGTCCGTCGCAGGCCCTGCGCCGGCTGATCGCGCGCCATGCGCCGGTGTGGGGATATGAGTTCGCGGATCGGAACGCACCGTTCCGCCTGCCCGAATGGCTGGTCGGCTTGGACCTGGGCGCCTATCACGCCAGCGAGCTGGCCTATGTGTTCGGGACCAGCTGGATCTTCGCTGACGTCGAACGGTTCACGCCAGAGCAGGCGGACTTGTCCGCACGGATGCGCCGCCTGTGGGCCCAGTTCGGCCAATCCGACTTCGGCCCCGATTGGCCCCGAGTGGAGGGTGCGGGACCAATTCGGGTTTTCGAGCCAGAGGGCGATCGGCTGGACGACACTTTCTTCCAGCGTCACCAGTGCGCGTTCTGGGACGGCACGCCATTTGGCGCGGTGGCGCCCTAAAGGAAACGCACGGTCACGCC
>NZ_DLMO01000042.1:659-2096 GCF_002479325.1 Brevundimonas sp. UBA7534 | reverse complement strand
GCGTCCCAGTTGGTCAGGCGGACGCAGCCGTGCGAGGCGGTCTTGCCGATCTTTTCCGGGTCGGGCGTGCCATGGATGCCGTAGCTGGGCTTGTTCAGGTCGATCCAGACCACGCCCACGGGATTGTTCGGGCCAGGCTTGACCAGAACCTTCCGGTCGAGATCCCCATAGCTGAGCTTGTCGGGATCGTAGAGGTAATCGGGATTGCGGGCGACGCCGTTGACCTTGACCGTGCCGGTCGGGGTCGGGTTGTCGCCGCTGCCGATCGTGGCGGGATAATAGGCCAGAAGTCGCCCATCCGCGGCGAAGGCCCTGACCGAGCCCTCGGCCTTGTCGACGTCGATGTGGTCGACATCGGCGGGCAGCGGCGTGTTGTCCACCGCCGGGACCAGCAGCTTCTGTCCGACGCGTGCGAAGTCGGCGCCGGGGTTCATCGCCCGCAGCAGCCCTTCCGTGACGTGGAAACGTTCGGCCAGAGCCTCCACCACATTGGCGTAGCCCATGTGCTCGGCCTCGCCCTGCTGGGCAAGGTCGGTCGGGACGGTCCCCAGATAGGGGCCGGCCACGTCCTGCTGCGTGATCTCGTAGGTGGTGGTCACGGCGCCCGTGCCGCCCGCGCGAAGGCGGGACATGACCTCCGCGTCCAGTTCCCCGTCCACCGGCAGGCCGTTGGCCTTCTCGAAGGCGGCGATGGCTTGCTTCATGTTCGATCCGGCCAGGCCGTCGATAGCCCCCGGCGAAAAGCGCGCGCGCTCCAGAAGGACCTGCGCGCGGATCAGGGCGGGGTTAGGCTGCTCAGGCGCGGCAGGTTGGCCGGCGGCATCCCGAGGCTGCGCGGCAGGTGGCGAATAAGCGGTGTTTTCGATGGCATCGCGCGACAGGGGACCGGTTTCGCCGGGCATCGCCTGTTCAGGCGGCGCGGGCGAAGATGGGCTGCAGGCGGCGAGCCCGGCCCCGGACAGGGAGACAGCGGCGGCGGCAAGGAGGGGCAGGCGGCAGATCATGACGACTCTTGAACTGGGGACGAACAGCATGGCGGACGGATCAATTTTCCTCACCGGTCGCGGGGTCGGTGCGCGTTTCGCCGGAATTGCTGGAACCCTCCGATCCGCGCGGCTCGGTCGCCGGCCGGGGCGGCTCGCCTTCGCGGGCTGGGGCGCGCTGGTTCTCGTTTTCCACCTTGCGGTCGTCGGGGCGGGAGTCGGTCATGGTCGTGTCTCGCGAAGCGGAGCAGGGATGTCCGCCCGTGTGCAACGCCCCGAGCGGGCGCAGGCTCCCGTCAACACGCGTTCACCATGTCCATGAACCGTGCCGAAACGGGCCGCGGGCAGGATGGAAGAGCGGAACGGCTCTTGCTGGCGCGGGCTGCAAAAGGATTGAGCATGGCCGAAACGCTGCAGGTCGAGATCGTGAAGGCGGAGGCGCTGGACGCCGCCG
>NZ_DLMO01000042.1:0-583 GCF_002479325.1 Brevundimonas sp. UBA7534 | reverse complement strand
AGGCGCTGGACGCCGCCGACGTCGCCCTGTGGCGCGCCTGGTCGACAAGCAATCCGGCGCTGAGGAGCCCCTATTTCCGTTGGGACTATACGGAGATCGCCGCGCGGGTCTGCCCCGGCGCGGCGGTGGCGGTGTTTCGTCGCGGGACGGCGACGGTCGGCTTCTTTCCGTATCAGCGGCGCGGTGGTTCGGTGCAGCCGTTGGGCGCGCCGATGAACGATTATCATGGCGTGATCGCCCCAGTCGGCGAGGAGATCGGGCTCGAGGATGTGGCGCGTCTGCTGAAGGCGCGCAGGCTGAACGTGCCGGGCTGGATCGGCGCGGCGCGGTCAGGGGAGGCGCGCACGACCGTTCAGGCCGCCCTTCCGGATGAGGGTTTCGACGCCTGGTACGCCGAGAGGCGCACGACTTTCGGCAAGTTCTTCAAGGACAAGGAACGTGCGCGGCGCAGCCTGGAAGCCGAGTTGGGTCCGATCGCCGTGGCGCACGGCCTGCGCGATCCGGCGCTTCTGGATCATCTGATCGATCTGAAGGCGGCGCAGTATCGGCGCTCGGGCCTGCACGACATTTTCGCCTGCGGCTG
>NZ_DLMO01000040.1:15643-16021 GCF_002479325.1 Brevundimonas sp. UBA7534 | reverse complement strand
CCAGGTCGCCGTCCAGCACCACCGTGACCATGCCGCCGAAGCCGCCGTGCATCTGGCGCGCGGCCAGATCGTGCTGCGGATGGGCGATCAGGCCGGGATAGATCACCTTGGCGACCCCCGCCCGCGTCTCCAGCCAGCGAGCGATGGTCAGGGCGTTCTCAGAGTGCGCCTTCATCCTGAGCGCCAGGGTCTTCAAACCCCGGTTGGCCAGAAAGGCGTCGAACGGCCCCATGATCCCGCCGACCGAGTTCTGCAGGAACTTGATCCGCGTCGCCAGGTCGGCGTCGCCGGTGACCAGCACTCCGCCAATGATATCCGAATGGCCGTTCAGATACTTGGTCGCCGAGTGCATGACCACGTCCGCGCCCAGGCTCAGCT
>NZ_DLMO01000040.1:0-15501 GCF_002479325.1 Brevundimonas sp. UBA7534 | reverse complement strand
GGCTCAGCGGCTGCTGGCAGAAGGGGGTGGCGAAGGTGTTGTCCACGATCAGCAGCAGGCCGTGCGCCCTGGCCACCTTCGACAGGGCCGCGATGTCGGCCAGCTTCATCAGCGGATTGGTGGGCGTCTCGACCCACAGCATCTTGGTCTTGGGCGTGATCGCCGCCTCGACCGCCGCGATGTCGCTCAGGTCCACATAGGCGAAGTCCAGCCCCATCGAGCGACGACGCACCCGCTCGAACAGCCGCCACGAGCCGCCGTACAGGTCGTCGCCGGTGACGATGTGGTCGCCGGCGTCCAGCAGCTCCAGCGCCGTCGACGTCGCCGCCATGCCCGAGCCGAAGCCGAACCCGTGCGTGCCGCCCTCCAGGTCGGCGACGCAGGCCTCGAACGCCTCCCGCGTCGGGTTCTTGCCCCGGGCGTACTCATAGCCCTTGTTCACGCCCGGACTTTCCTGGGCGTATGTCGAGGTGGCGTAGATCGGCGTCATCACCGCGCCCGTGGTCGGGTCGGGATGCTGGCCCGAATGGATGGCGCGGGTGGAGAAACCCTGGCTGTTCTTCTTGTCAGCCATGATCTTAGCGGTTCAGGCTGAGGTGATTGATCAGGTCGGTGCGGGTGATCAGGCCCACGAACGTCTCGCCGTCCAGCACGATGGCCACCCGGTCGCGGTCGAACACGGGGATCAGGGCGTCCAGCGGCTCGGACGCCTGAACCGTGTCCAGGTCGCGCGTCATGGCCGAGGCCACCGGCTTGGCGAACCGTTCCTTCCGCGTGATCTCGTCGGTGTTCATGACATGGACCAGATCGCTCTCGTCCAGGATGCCGACCAGGCGGCCGTCCTCGATGATCGGCAGTTGCGACACGTCGGCCCCGCGCATCCGCTTGAAGGCCGTGTCCAGGGTGTCGTCCGGCCCGGCCGTGACCACATCGCCCTTGGCGTATTTGCGGGTGATGAGGTCCGAGAGATCGCCGTGCAGTTCGCGCTCGCCCAGACCCTGATCGGCCAGCCAAGCGTCATTATACACCTTGGACAG
This sequence comes from Brevundimonas sp. UBA7534, assembly GCF_002479325.1. Taxonomy (GTDB): domain Bacteria; phylum Pseudomonadota; class Alphaproteobacteria; order Caulobacterales; family Caulobacteraceae; genus Brevundimonas. The sequence goes on along the minus strand of NZ_DLMO01000040.1, from coordinate 14,464 downwards.
GTATTTGGCGCCGGTGTCGCAGACGAAGGTGACGCACGTCTTCGGCTCGGTCTGCTCACGGCACCAGCGCAGCGCCGTCGCCAGCAGGGTGCCCGAGGACGACCCCGCCAGGATTCCTTCCTTCAGAAGCAGTTCGCGCGCGGCGCCGATCGCCTCGGCGTCCGGGATCGAATAGGCGCGGTCGATCAGGCTCATGTCGGCCGTCTCAGGCACGAAGTTCTGGCCGATGCCTTCGACGGCGAAACTGCCCTCGGGGCTGGGCACGCCGTCGTTCACGACGCCCGCCAGCGTCGACCCCACGGGATCGGCCAGGATGATCTGGGCCTTCGACCCCTGGCTTTTCAGATACCGCGCCGTGCCTGTGATGGTGCCGCCCGATCCGATGCCGGCGACCAGGGCGTCGATGTCGCCGCCCGTCTGGTCCCAGATTTCCGGGCCGGTGGTCTTCACATGGGCCTCGGCGTTCGAGGGATTGGCGAACTGATTGACGTAGAAGCCGTCCGGCAGAGCCTGCGCCAGCCGCTCGGCCATGTCGGTGTAGTACTCAGGATGCCCGTGCGGCACGTCCGAGCGCGTCAGGCGGACATCCGCCCCCATCGCCCTGAGATGCTGGATTTTTTCCTTCGACATCTTGTCCGGGATGACCAGGAGCACCTTATATCCACGCGCTCGCCCCACCAGGGTCAGGGCCAGACCGGTGTTGCCGGCGGTGGCCTCCACGATGGTGCCGCCGGGCTTGAGGAAGCCCTCGCGCTCCGCCGCATCCAGCATCTCCACCGCGATCCGATCCTTGATCGAGCCGCCGGGATTCTGAGATTCCAGCTTCAGCAGCAGCCGGCACGGTCCGGTGTCGATCCGCGTCACCTCCACCATCGGCGTCTTGCCGATCAGATCGAGCGGCGACGCGACGATCGCGCTCAGGGCGGGGGCGTTCAGGGACATCGGAGACTCCATTGGGGCCAGCGGAAGCTGAAGCCTCCCATTCATCTGGTCAACTTACGCAAGATTTGACCCAAGGGCGCGGTTCCGCGCTACGAAAGACGCAATGACCAAATCATCCAAGAGGCCGCCCGCCGGTCTCCCCGACAAAGACACCCTCGTCGCCTATCTGCGCGAGACCGGGTCGGCCGAGAAGACCGACATCGCCCGCCACTTCGGCCTGAAGGGCGGCGACCGCCGCGCCTTGCGCGAAATGATCCGCGAACTGGAGGCCGAAGGGCGTCTGGGCAAGCGCGGCCGCAAGGGATTTTCCGAGGCCGGCGCCCTGCCCCCCGTCGGCGTCGCCGATGTCATCGAGCGCGACGGCGACGGCGAACTGTATGTCCGCCTGGTCGAGGCCAGCCCGGACGCCCCGCGCGCCCTGCTCATGCCCGACAAGGGCAAGCCCGGCCCCGCCCCCGGCCTGGGCGACCGACTGCTGGTCAAGTTCTTCCGCGCCGACGATGGCTGGGAAGCGCGGCTCATCAAGAAGCTGGACGCCGGGACCAACCGCGTCCTCGGCGTCATCCGCAAATCGGCGCGCGAAACCCGCGTCGAGCCGGTCGATCGCCGCTCCAAGGACGTGCTGCTGGTGCCCCAGGCCCAGTCGGGCGACCTGCGCGATGGCGACCTGGTGCTGGCCGCGATCGAGAAGGGCGAGCATCGCTATGGCCCCAAGCGCGGCAAGATCCTGGAGCATATCGGCAAGGAGGACGATCCCCGCGCCGCCTCCCTGATCGCCATCCACGCGCACGGCGTGCCGACCGGCTTTTCCGAGGCCGTGGAGCGCGAGGCCGAGGACCAGGCGCTGCCGACCCTGAAGGGACGCGAGGACCTGCGCGAAATCCCCTTCATCACCATCGACCCCGCCGATGCGCGCGACCACGACGACGCCGTCTTCGCCCAGCGCGACGACGATCCGAAGAACCCCGGCGGCTGGATCGTCTGGGTCGCCATCGCCGACGTCGCCGCCTATGTCCGTCCCGGCACGGCGCTGGACCGCGAGGCCCGCGAGAAGGGCAACTCCACCTATTTCCCCGACCGCGTCGAGCCGATGCTGCCCGAGGTGCTGTCCAACGGGCTATGCAGCCTGAAGCAGGGCGAGAACCGCGCCTGCATGGCCGTGCGGATGGTCTTCGACAAGGACGGCCGAAAGACCGGCCACAAGTTCGTGCGCGGCCTGATGCGATCGCACGCCAAGCTCAGCTACGAACAGGCGCAATCCGCCATCGACGGACAGACCGACGACGCCACCGGCCCGATCATGGAGACGATCCTCTATCCGCTGTGGAACGCCTACCACACGATGCTGAAGGGCCGGCTGAAGCGCAGTCCGCTGCAGATCGAATCGGCCGAACGCCGCATCCGCATGGCGCCGGATGGCGGAATCGCCTCCATCGAGAAACGCACGTCGTTGGAGGCGCACCGGCTGATCGAGGAGATGATGATCCAGGCCAACGTCTGCGCCGCCGAGACGCTGGAGCAGAAGAAGACGCCGCTGATCTATCGCGTCCACGACGCGCCCAGTCAGGAGAAGATCTTCAACCTGGCGGACTTCCTGTCGACCATCGGCAAGCCTTGGAACAAGGGAGAGCCGGGCACGACCAAGCGGTTCAACAAGCTGTTGGACGAGACCCGCGACGGGGAGCACGCCGAGGTGGTCAACGAGGTGGTCCTGCGCACCCAGATGCAGGCCATCTATTCAACCGAGAACGTGGGCCACTTCGGCCTGAACCTGGACCGCTACGCCCACTTCACCTCGCCGATCCGGCGCTATTCCGACCTGATCGTGCACCGGGGCCTGATCCGCGCCCTGGGGCTAGGCAAGGACGGGCTGACGGACCGCGAGATCGCCGAACTGCCGGCCATCGCCGAACAGGTGACGACCACCGAGCGTCGCTCGATGGCGGCGGAACGCGACGCGATGGACCGCTACATCGCCGCCTTCCTGGAGGACCGGGTCGGGGCGACATTCGCCGGCCGGATCACCGGGGTGACGCGCTTTGGCCTGTTCGTGCGGCTGGACGAGACGGGGGCCGACGGACTGGTCCCGGTCTCGACCCTGGGCGGCGAATATTTCACCCACGACGACCGCGCCCACGCCCTGGTCGGCGAGCGCACGGGCCAACGCTTCACCCTGGGTCGCCGGGTGGAGGTCAAGCTGATGGAGGCAACGCCGGTCACCGGCGGCCTGGTGTTCGAGATGCTGAGCGACCCAGAGCCGCGCGATCCCAACGCCCCCGCCCCTCGCCTGGGGATGCGCGGGCGCGGCGGAGACGGCCCGGTCAAGCGCGGCAAGAACCGTCCCGGCGGCCCCAAGCCCCGCAACGGCTCCAAGCCCTCCGGCGGCCTGAAGGGCGTCAGGAAGGGCAAGCGCAAGTGACTCCCTTCGACGCCGCTCAGGATCTGGCCGACGCCCCCCGAACCGGCGCCGCGCAACGGCCCAAGGACGCCGCGACCCTGATCCTGACGCGCGGAAGCGCCCGGCCCGAGGTGCTGATGGGGCGTCGCGCGCCGGGACACGTCTTCATGGCGTCGAAATGGGTGTTTCCGGGCGGGCGGGTCGACCGCAGCGACTTCACCGCCGCCAGCGCCGGCGACCTGCCCCCTGGCGTCGCCCGTCGCCTGGAAGGGGAATTGCCCGCTCGGCGCGCCCGCGCCCTGGCCCTGACCGCCGTGCGCGAGACGTTCGAGGAGACCGGCCTGATCCTGGGCCGGCCGGCGCCGTCGGCCAACGTCGCCGGGCCGTGGCGCGAGTATCGCCAGGCGGGCGCCCTGCCCGATCTGTCGGTCCTGTCCTATGTCGCGCGCGCCATCACGCCGCCCGGCCGCACGCGCCGCTTCGACGCCCGCTTCTTCATGGCCCCGGCCGAGGCGCTGCTATCGCCGGAGCCGACCGCCGGGTCGGGCGAACTGGACGAGATCGCCTGGCTGCCGCTGGACCAGGCCCGCGCGCAGGATCTGCCGGCGATCACGCGCTTCGTCCTGGGCGAGGTGGCGGGGCGCCTGGCCGACTCCGACCGTCCCCTGCCCTTCGTGCGCATGGTGCGCGGCCGACATGTGGTGGAGCACAGGGACTGACATGGCCCCAACGATCATCACCCTGCGCCTGACCATCGCTGATCCGGTCGCGGGCGTGGCCTACAGCCTGCAAGACAAGGCGAACATGCCGGTCGAGCCGCGCATCGCCGGCGACGGTCCGATCAGCTTCGACGCACCCATCACCCTGTCCGACGACGGGCGGCTGACCGGACCCTTCGTGCGACGCGAGGGGCCGACGCGACGGTTCGTCTATATCGCCGTCGGAACGTCGGCCGGTCAGCACGCCAGCGAATGGAGTCGCCGCGCCAAGATCGACGTGCACGACATTCCCGCCGACCTGCTGGCCCAGGCTCGCGCGGGTCGTGTGCTGAAGGTCGTCCTGCCTGGCCGCGCCAAGGACGGCGGCCCCGCCTGCGCCACCGTGCGACCGCTGCAAGCCTGGCGCATCGGCTGATTCAGTCGACGATGGGCTTGGCCAGGTCGAACTCGACGCGGAAATGGCGGTTGGGGCGACGCAGTTCATAAGCGAACATTCGCTCGGGATGGACCTCCATGGCCCAGACATTGGTGGTGGAGACCGCCGCGTCGTTGGCGTTGAACAGGGCGATCGATTCGGCGTCGACGGGGAATTCCTGCCGCTCTGCAGCGCCCGCGTTCACCGTGTCGCCGCCGTACCAGTGCAGCACATCCGTCGTGCCGTCCTCATGGCGATGATCGTGCTTCAACCGGAGCCCCGCAGCCGTCCTCGACACCACCCAGGTGCGGGAGCGGTCCTGGCCGACGGCGAAGGGGATCCGCACCTCCTCGGGCGAACAATCGCGGACGTGCATGAACAGGCGTTCGCTGGCGAACTTCGCGTCAGCGGCGTCCGTCGTGACGACCCGCCCCTCGAACCGCTGGCCGCACAGGGCGTTCAGACGGGTCATGAAGGCATCGGCTGGAGCGGGCGTCTGAGCCACGGCGGCGCTCATCGCGACCGTGGCCAGGAGGGCGGCCGCCGCCGCCAGGGACAGGATTTTCATGCCCTTGACCCTAGCCGGACGAAACCGCACGACAACGCGACATCGCGCCCGTTGACTTTGGGGCGCGCCTGAGTATGTTCCGCGCCTCTTATTTTAGCGGCTTTCGCCGTCGCAGAGGTAATTCCGATGGCCAAACCGGCTTCCATCAAGATCCGCCTGAACTCCACGGCCGACACCGGCTTCTTCTACGTCACCAAGAAGAACGCCCGCACCATGACCGAGAAGATGGTCGTCAAGAAGTACGACCCGGTTGCGCGCAAGCACGTCGAGTTCAAGGAAGGCAAGATCAAGTAAACGCTTGATCCAGCTACGAATTGAGAACGCCCGGCTGCCGCTCAGCCGGGCGTTTTTCGTTGCGGGATGGCGCGCCGGTCAGGCCGCCTTGGCGATGACCTTGTTGCGACCGCCGGCCTTGGCCTCATAGACACCCTCGTCCGCCCGTTTCAGCAGCAGGTCGGGCGTGTCGCCGTCGCCGGTGGTGGCGGCCACGCCGATGGAAATGGTGATCGACAGGCTTTCCCGGCCGCCCATGATGCGGAACGGCGCGGAGGCGACGTCTCGGCGAATCCGCTCGGCCACGCGCTGGGCGTCGTCCAGAGAAGCGCCGGGCATGACCACCACGAACTCCTCGCCGCCCATCCGGCACGGCAGGTCCACCGCGCGCACATTGGTGGCCAGGCGCACCGCGAACTCGGTCAGCACCTCGTCGCCCGCGTCGTGGCCGAAGCTGTCGTTGACCGACTTGAAGTGGTCGATGTCCATCAGCAGCACCGCCACCGAACTGCCGCCATGCGCGGCGCGGTTGACCAGCGCCTGGAGCTGGCCGGCCATGTAGCGGCGATTGTGCAGGCCGGTCAGGGCGTCGGTGACGGCCATCTCCAGGCTGTTGTCCAGCCTTTCGCGCAGGAAGTCGCTGTAGCGCTTGCGGCGGATCTGGGTGCGGGCCCGCGCCGACAACTCCTCGACGTCGATCGGACGCGGCAGGATGTCGGTCGCGCCCAGTTCCAGCGCCTTGACCATCCGCGCCCGTTCCGTCGGCTCGACCACCGCCAGGATGGGCGCGCGGCGCGCGTCGCCCGACTTGGACAAGGCCACGACCCGCAGCCCGTCGAAGGCCTCGGCCGCCACATTGACGATGATCAAGTCCAGCGGACCCTTGATCGCCGTCAGGGCCTTGTCCGGATCGGACTCGACCGTGACGCGGTGTTCGCGCGCCAAGGCTTCGGCGATCACAGCCGCCTGGCGCTCGTTGTCGTCGACGATCAACACCCGCCCGCCCTCGGCGCGCAGGCGCCGCGCGCCGTCGCCGCCGACGCCCAGGCGCCGGCTGCTTTCTTCGCGCTCGCGCAGTTCGTCCATCACCTGCTTCAGACGAGTCAGCGACCGCACGCGCGCGAACAGGATCACATCGTCGATCGGCTTGGTCAGGAAGTCGTCGGCGCCCGCCTCGAGGCCCCGAATGCGGTCCTCGCGTCCGTCCAGCGCCGTGACCAGCACCACGGGGATATGGCGCGTCTCGGCCTGGGCCTTCAGCCGGCGGCAGGTCTCGAACCCGTCCATGCCGGGCATCATCACGTCCAACAGGATCAGGTCGGGCTGGCTCTCGGCCGCCAGGGCCAAGGCGCTCTGGCCGTCCTGGCAGGTCAGCACGTCGAAATATTCGATGGTCAGCTTGGCTTCGAGCAGACGAACGTTGGCCTCGACGTCGTCCACGACCAGGACGCGCGCGCTCATGTCAGGTGCTTCCTGACCGTTTCGAGGAAATGCATCACCGAGATGGGCTTGGAGATATAGGCCTCGCAGCCGCCCTGCCGAATCCGCTCCTCGTCGCCCTTCATGGCGAAAGCCGTGACGGCGATGACGGGGATGTGGTTCAGCTCCTCGTCGTCCTTCAGCCACTTGGTGACTTCGAGACCGGAAATCTCGGGCAGCTGAATATCCATCAGGATCAGGTCAGGCTGGTGCGCGCGCGCCAGCGCCAGCGCCTGCATCCCTTCGCGGGTCTGCAGCGTCTCATAGCCCTGGGAATCGAGCAGATCATGAAAAAGCTTCATGTTCAGCTCGTTATCCTCGACGATGAGGACCTTCTTCGACATCATCACCCAGCCCGCGCGTCCCTGGACGTGGGGACGGCTTCCTTTGATGCGATACTGGCCGACCAGTCTTAAGTTGGGATGAAGCCAACCTTACGGAGAGCTTAAAGCGTGGCCATAAAGGCCGTCTGTCGCGACTGCCTGTGGACCGGCGAAGACCCCGCCGGGCCGCCGGATCGACGCTGCCCGGCGTGCGGCTCGCGCCGTCTCGTGGCGGACTCCGAACTGGACCGGTTGTCGATCGCCCATATGGACTGCGACGCCTTCTACGCCTCGGTGGAAAAGCGCGACCGGCCCGAGTTGCGCGACAAGCCGGTGATCGTGGGCGGCGGCAAGCGCGGGGTGGTCTCCACGGCCTGCTATGTCGCGCGCCTGTACGGCGTCGGCTCGGCCATGCCCATGTTCAAGGCGCTGAAGGCCTGCCCCAACGCCGTCGTCATCAAGCCGGACTTCTCCAAGTACAGCTTCGAATCGAAGCGCATCCTGGGCGCGCTGGGCCAGCTGACGCCGCTGATCCAGCCCCTGTCCCTGGACGAGGCCTGGGTCGATCTGTCGGGCACCGAGCGCCTAAACGGCGGCCCGCCCGCCCTGCAGTTGATCCGCTTCCAGAAGGCCATCGAGGACGAGACCGGCCTGACCGTCTCCATCGGCCTGGCGCCCAATCGCTTCCTGGCCAAGATGGCGTCGGAGATGGACAAGCCGCGTGGCTTTTCCGTCATCGGCCGCGCCAACGCCCGGAGCCTGCTGGCCGACAAGCCCGTCACCGCCCTGCCCGGCGTCGGCCCGGTGTTCGGCAAGGCGTTGCGAAGCGACGGCTATGCGCTGATCGGCGACCTGGCCCGGGCCGACGTGCGGGATCTGGTGAAGCGCTACGGCGAATCGGGCCTGCGCCTGCATCATCTGGCCCACGCTCGCGACGCCCGCGCGGTGAACCCCGAACGCGACCGCAAGGGCATGAGCGCCGAAACCACTTTCAACGAGGACCTGGCGACCCAGGAGGCGCTGGAGGCCGAGCTGTGGCCGTTGTGCGAGAAGCTGGCGTCCAAGGCCCGCCGGGACGGCGTGGCCAGCCGGGTGATCGTGCTGAAGCTGCGGCGCACCGACTTCAAGATCGTCACCCGCCGCGTGACCCTGCCCGAGCCGGTGCAGACGGCGCGCGCCCTTTTCGCCGCCGGGCGCGATCTGCTGAGACCCGAACTGGGCCGTCCCTACCGCCTGATCGGCATCGGCATGGCCGACATCCAGGACACCGAGGACGCCCCCGCCGGCCTGTTCCAGACCGCCGAGACCCGCGCCCTGAAGACCGAGCGCGCCATCGACAAGCTGCGCGAGAAATTCGGCGACAAGGCCGTCGTCGCCGGCCGGGCGCTGAAGGGCTGAGGCTCAGTCCAGCCGCGTCGTCCAGCCGTCGAAGGCGACCTCGACATTGGCCGGCAACTGGGCCGACAGGGTGCGATAGTCCATGTCGATGTGCAGGTTGGTCAGCACCGCGCGTTCCACCTCGGCGGCGGCGATCCACTCCAGCGCACGGTCCAGATGCGCGTGGGTCGGGTGCGGCGCATAACGCAGGGCGTCCACGATCCACAGCCGACAGCCGCGCACGGCGGCCAGCGCCGTCTCCTCCAGGTCCGACACATCGCTGGAATAGGCCATGTCGCCCAGCCGATAGCCGACCGAGCGGATCGGCCCGTGCGCCTGGTCGAATGTCACGACCGGAACGGCGCCGCCAGCCCCCTCCACGCTCCACGGCTGGCCATGCGGCGGTATCACCCGTGCGTCCAGCAGCGGCGGATAGCCGAGCTTCATCTCGAAGATGTAGTCGAACCGGTGGCTCAGCGACGCATGGGTCGCCGCGTCCATCCAGGCCGGGATGCGCCGACGCGACCGCGCCGCGAAGGTCCGCAGGTCGTCGATGCCGTGCGTCTGGTCGGCGTGGTCGTGGGTGTAGAGCACGGCGTCAACATGGGTCGTTCCGCTGGCCAGCATCTGCTCGCGCAGGTCCGGCGAGGTGTCGATCAGGACGTTGGTGACGCCGTCGCGGCCGGTCTGGCGCGCCAGCATGGAACAGCGCGTGCGCCGATTGCGAGGTTCGGCGGGGTCGCAGGCGCCCCAGTCGCCGTCGCCGCGCGGCACCCCGCCCGACGAGCCGCAGCCCAGAATGACCACCTCCAGGCTCATGCCGCCGGCCTCGGTATGCGGTCGAACAAGGCGAAAAAGGCGTCGGTGGTCCGCGCGTCGGCCTCTTCGGCGCTCCAGCCTCGGATCTCGGCCAGCTTGTCCAGCACCAGACCGACATAGGCCGGTTCGTTGCGGCGTCCCCGATGCGGGATCGGCGCCAGATAGGGGCAGTCCGTCTCGACGATGATCCGGTCGGCCGGCATGTCGCGGATCACCGCTCGGACCTCCTCCGCCGCCTTGAAGGTGGCGATGCCGGACACCGAGAACCACGCGCCCAGTTCCGCCGCCGTCGCCGCCAGCGCCGCGCCGCTGGTGTAGCAGTGCATCAGCATCCGAAACGGCCCGGCGACGTGTTCCTCTTTCAGGATCGCGGCCATGACGTCGTCGGCCTCGCGCGTGTGGATCACCAGCGGCAGGCCGGTCTCGCGCGCCGCCTTCACGTGCTGGCGGAACACCGCCGCCTGCACCTCGCGCGGGCTCAGGTCGTAGTGGAAGTCCAGGCCGCATTCGCCGATCCCGACCACCTTGGGCCGGTTCGCCAAGTCGATCAGCGTCGCCGCCGTCAGGTCCGCCGCGTCCTTGGCCTCGTGCGGGTGGACGCCGACGGTGCACCAGATGTCGTCGTTGGCCATCGCCAGGCCATGCGTCGCCTCGAAGGTCGTCAGCCGGTCGGAGATTTCGACCATCACACGCACCCCCGCCGCGCGGGCCCGATCGATGACCGCATCGCGATCCTCGTCGAACTGGGGGGCGTGGAGGTTCACATGGCTGTCGATCAGCATCAGCCGGCCGCCTCCGTGCGGGCGCGGGTGCGCCGGATGTCCGCCAGCGCGCCCGCCAGGACATCGCCGCGATCCAGGTTCAGGCCGGCCGCACGGTCCGGCAGGGGGCTCAGCCGCTCCCACAGCTCGGCCCAGCGGTTGCCGGCGCCCGGCGCGGCCTCCAGCGCCTGCATCCGCACGGCCGCGATCAGCCGATCCATCAGGGTCTCGAACCTGTCCTGGCCTTCGGCGCCCCGGAACTTATCGGCGACGGCCAGGGCCTCGGCGCGGTCGATGTCGCCCGACACCCATTGCCGAGCCAGTTGGTCCATCTCGAAGGTCGCGCCGGACGCCAGGGCCAGGGCCGCGCCGGGCGAGCCGCCCGCCATCGCCGCCGCGTGCGCCGCGTCCTCGGGCTCGGCGCCGGTCCGGTTTCGCACCAAGCTCTCCAACCGATCCTGGGGCCAAATCGGAAAGCTCAGACGTCGACACCGCGACCGGATCGTCGCCAGCAGACGGCCCGGCGCATGGGTCACAAGGAAAAGCACTCCACGCTCCGGCGGCTCCTCAAGAACCTTCAGCAAGGCATTGGCGGCGTTGATGTTCAGGTCGTCGGCGGCGTCGATGATCGCCACGCGATAACGCGCCTGCGACGGGCTCTTGGAGAAGAACTCGGGCAGTTCGCGCGCCTGATCCACCGAGATCGACTTCTTGACCTTGCCGCCCTCGACCGCGCGCTCCAGGACCAGCAGGTCGGGATGCGCCTGGGCGGAAATCAGCCGGCTGACCGGATCGTCCCTGGACGTCCCAAGCGGCCCGCGCGACGGATCGGCCGCCGCCCCCATCAGACGACGCGCGGCGCGATAGGCGAAAGTCGCCTTGCCTGCCCCCTCGACCCCGCACAGCAACCAGGCGTGATGCAGCCGACCCCGCTCCCAGGCGCCCAGGAAGGCGGCCTCGGCGGCGACGTCGGGGACCAGGTCGAACCTGTCGCGGGGATGATCCTCGCTCACAGCAAGCGCTCCTGAACGGCGCGCCACACCCGCTCCTCGACCGTGTCCAGGTCGCCCACGGCGTCGATGCGGACGCAGCGGTCCGGGTTCGCCTCGACGATCTTCAGAAAGCCCTCGCGCAGGCGTTGGTGGAAGGCCAAACCCTTGGATTCGAACCGGGTCTCGAACAGCCCCCGCCCGAAGGCCCGGTCCAGCCCCACCTCGACTGGCAGATCGAACACCAGGGTCAGGTCCGGCTGGTCGTCCGCCACCACGGCGGCGTCGACCCGTTCGATGAATTCCTGCGCCACGCCGCCGCCCGCCCCCTGATAGGCCCGGCTGGAGTCGGCGAAGCGGTCGCACACCACCCAGTCGCCCGCCACGAGGGCCGGCCGGATGGTGTTTTCCAGATGGTCAGAGCGCGCCGCGTACATCAGAAGGGTCTCGGTCATGGCCGACCAGGGCTCGGCCTCCGTGGCCACGACCAGGTTGCGGATGACCTCGGCGCCCCTGGATCCGCCCGGCTCGCGGGTGCGGACCACGGTGCGTTCGCCCAGCAAGGGCTGCAACCGAGCCACCAGCCGACCGACCTGGGTCGACTTGCCGGCGCCCTCGCCGCCTTCGAAGGTGATGAACTTGCCTCGGGACACAGGGCTTCATGGCGCCCCGGCGCGCCCGGACGCAAGCCCGCGCGACGATCAGCTTCCCGATATCAACAGGGCGTCGGCGTAACCGCGCGCCACCACGGCCTGGCGACCCCGCTCGGCGGCGTTCGCGTCCTCCCACGGCCCCACCAGGACCCGGAACCGCGCCGCCCCGGCGTCCGCCCGGACCCAGCCGCTCAGGCTGTCGGCGATTCGCCGCGCCTCCCCGGCGTCGGAGAAGCTGCCCGCCTGAACCCAGAACGGCCCGGTTTGGGCCGCGGACATGGCTGCCGGCGCGGGCGTCGGCGCGGATGTCGGCGAAGGCGTCCGGGCCTCGGCCGTCAACACCGTCCCGCCGCTGCCCAGGCGCGGCGCCCGGCCCAGATAGCGAACCCGAACCCGGCCCACGCCCTTGGCCAGCAGGCCCAGTTCGTCGGCCGCCTCGCGCGACAGGTCGATGATGCGCCCCTCCACGAACGGTCCGCGATCGTTGATCCGCACCACGACACGCTGGCCGGTCTCCAGGTTCGTCACCTCCACCAGGCCCGGCAGCGGCAGGGTCTTGTGGGCCGCCGTCAGCGCGTTCATGTCGAACCGCTCGCCGGTCGAGGTCGGCCGCCCGTTGTGGGCCGAGCCATACCAGGAGGCCATCCCGACCTCGTCGTAGTTCGGCTGCTCCTCGGGCCGATACCAACGCCCGCGCACCTGATACGGCCGCATGGTTCCCGACACGATCGGCGCCGGATCGCGCACGACGGGGGCCTGCGTCGCCGGCGCGCGCGCCGAGGGCCGCGCTGCGCCCACGCTGGAACACGCCGCCAGCAGCGAGATCGCCGCCAGGACCAGCGCGCCGCGCACCACACCCTGCGCCCCCATCGCTCGTCTCGCTGTCGTCTTCATCCTTTCAGGATGCCGCCGGACATTTCCCCTTTGGTTAATGCCGGGTTGGTTTGCTATTGCGGTCGCGCCGCGGGTGGTTGGCAGAGCGGTTTAATGCACCGGTCTTGAAAACCGGCGAAGCTGCGAGGCTTCCGAGAGTTCGAATCTCTCACCACCCGCCAAACCCTGCCTCGGAGCGTCAGCGAAGCGTCAGGACGACCAGCGACTTTTCCGGCAAGATCACGCTCCAAGCTCTCGTCCCAAACGGGCGCCGTTCAGTCGACTTCCATCAAGACCACGTCATAGGTCTGCATCGGCACGGTCAGTTGCGCCTTGCCCTCGCGGTCCGCTGTCAGGATGCGGGTCTCGACTTCATCGCGTGTGAGCGCCTGCAGATGCGCCAGTTGCTCCGGCGTCAGCACGCCAGGCGATCCCATTTCCAGCCAGGCGGTATAGGCGTCGTTGGCGCGGAAACCCGTGCGGCGAATCCGCACCTGATGCGGTCCCGGCGCCAGATTGTCGACCACGACCTCCAGCGGAGCGGCCGCGGCGGGCTCGCGCACCTGGCGGAAGAAGGGGCGATTGCTGACGGGCTGGTCCGGCAGCTCGTAGCGCCAGGCCAGCACCTGAACCCGGCCATCCTTGAGCGCCGCGATGCTCTGGGCGTCCCCGGTGGAAAGTTCGCGGTCGCCCAGGTCGTTCAGATATTTGAAGGCGAAGAAGGCGGGCTTTCGAATCCCTTGCGGGTTCATCAGCCCAAAGCCGCCGTCGAACGGCCGCGTTTGCGGCCCGGGTTCCTCGAACAGGTCGCTGAGCGCCCAATAGCTCATGCCCTGCGCCAGGCCTTCGCTCTCGCGCAGCTTGGTCAGGATGTAGGAGGCGCTCAGATAATCGTCGTGAATGGGGTCGCGCGGATTGTAGCTGGTGCTCCATTCGGTGAAATAGAGCGGAAGGCCAGGACGCGACGAGGCCTCGATCTCGGCCCGGACCTTGCGCACGTCCGAGACCACGGCGTCGGGGGCCCGCGACAGCTTGTTGTCGCCCTCGCCCTTCTCGTCCAGAAATCCGCCTTCCACGCCGTAGGTATGGGTGGTGACGAAATCGACGGGCAGATCGCGCCGGTCGGTATAGTCCAGAAACTCGGGAATCCAGTCCGCGCCCGCCGTGGCAGGCCCGCCCACGCGCAGTTGCGGATCGACCGCCTTGAGGGCGCGGACCGTGCGGCCGTAGAAATCGAAATAGGCGGCCTGGTCCGCCCCCTCCCAAAAGCCGTCCAGGTTCGGCTCGTTCCAGAACTCGAAATACCAGCTTCGGACCTCCTCGACCCCGTAGCGGTCGATCAGGTGGCGCGCGAAGGCGTCGATCAGGGCCGACCACTTCTCCGGCTGAGGATGGGAGGTGTTGCCCTGCCAGTAGAACAGGGTCTGATCGGATGTCTTCATGGCGTCGGGCGTGAAGCCCAGTTCGATGAACGGCTTGATCCCCATCGCCAGGAATTGATCGTACAGCCGGTCCACGTGTGTCCAATCATAGACCGGACGCCCGTCCACCTCGCGATAAACGCCCATGTCGTCGTGGAAGATGTCGTGGAAGCGGATGTAGCGGAATCCCAGTTCGTCGACCACGACCCGCAACTGCGCCAGAGCGTCCGGCCGCCCCGTCACGGCCGGATAGTCGGCGCCGATAGAGAATTGGCTCATCTGGTCACGCAGACGGGTCGGCCCCGCCGCATCGATCGAGATCAGCCGCGATTGGGTTTCAGCCATCGCTGGCCAGACGCCCAGCGTCAGAGAGAGGACGCCGCCGATCAGCCAGCGGCGCGCCATCGAAACAGGGTAAGGCGTCATCGCGATTTCCTCCGTCAGTGGTTCGGGC
>NZ_DLMO01000044.1 GCF_002479325.1 Brevundimonas sp. UBA7534 | reverse complement strand
GCAGCAGGGCGCGCCCCGGCTTGTCGGCGCGGCCGGCTCTACCCGTCGCCTGGGCCAGCAGTTGGTAGGTCCGCTCGGCCGCGCGCAGGTCGCCGCCGCGCAGGCCCAGGTCGGCGTCCACCACCCCGACCAGCGTCAGGCCCGGAAAGTTGTGTCCCTTGGCCGCCGCCTGGGTCGCGACCAGGATGTCGATCTCGCCGTCCGTCATGCTCTGGATCAGGGCGCGCGCGGACTTGCCGTCGGGCACGGTGTCGGAGCTGAAGACCGCCACCCGCGCCTGCGGGAACAGCTGGCGCACCTCCTCCTCGACCCGTTCGACGCCGGGTCCGACCGACACCAGCGAGTCCTCGGCCCCGCATGAGGGACACAGCTTCGGACGCGGCATGGAGAAGCCGGTCAGGTGGCAGACCAGCCGTCCGGTGTAGCGATGCTCGACCAGCCAGCTGTCGGTGTCCGGGGCCGTCAGCCGATGGCCGCACGCGCGGCACAGGACGACGGGGGCGTAGCCGCGCCGGTTCAAGAACAGCAGCACCTGCTCCTTGCGGCCCAGCGTCTCGCCGATGGCCTCGCGCAGCGGCTGGGAAAGCCAGGTCTGCGGGTCGGGCGGGGTTTGGCGCAGATCCAGCAGGGCGATGTCGGGCAGCACCGCCGCCCCGTGCCGCGCGCGTAGTTTCAGCCAGTCGTAGCGGCCCTGGCGCGCGTTCCACAGCGTCTCCAGCGACGGGGTGGCCGAGGCCAGCACCACCGCCGCGCCCTCGATCCGCGCGCGCGCCACGGCCAGATCGCGCCCGTGATAGACCAGCCCCTCCTCCTGCTTGAACGAGCTGTCGTGCTCTTCGTCGACGACGACCAGACGCAGGTTGACGAATGGCAGGAACAGGGCCGAACGCGCGCCGACCACGATGTTGCAGCGCCCGGCGATGACCGCCTCCCACACCTGGCGACGGCGCGGCGGGGCGACGCCGGAATGCCATTCGGCGGGCGCCGCGCCGAAGCGGGCGGTGATCCGTTCGATCAGCGCCTGGGTCAGGGCGATCTCCGGCAGCAGGATCAGGACCTGCGCCGTCGGATCGGCGCGCAGGGCCTCGGCCGCCGCCTCCAGATAGGTCTCGGTCTTGCCCGAGCCCGTCACCCCGTCCAGCAGGAAGGGCCGAAAGGCGCGCGCGGCCACGCCCTGGGCCATCGCCTGGGCCGCCGCCGCCTGGTCCGCGTTCAGGCTGGAGGGCGCATGGTCCGGGTCCGGCGCGTCGAAGGCCGCCTGGGCCGGCGCCTCGAAGACTTCCAGCACCCCTTCGTCGATCAGGCCCTTGACCACGCCTGACGAGACGCCCGCCGCGCGCGCCAGATCGGCCGCCGTCAGGGCGCGGGCGCCCAGCGCCTCCAGCACCGCCGTGCGCGCCGGCGTGGCGCGGGCGGGCTGGCGGTCGCCGACGCGGCGCACACGCCGTTCTGGTCGGGGCGGCGGCGCGCGCAGGCCCTTCAAGGCGGTGGAGGCCATTTCGCCCGGCGCCGACAGGGTCCAGCGCCCGGCCCATTCGACGAAGTCCACGGTCGCGGGCGGCAGGGCGGGATCGTCCAGCACCGCCTCCACCGCCTTCAGCCGCCGGTTCGATCCGGTCGTCTCGAACACCTCCGAGACGATCCCGCGCATCAGGCGCGGCCCCAGCGGCACCGCGACCTGATCGCCCCGCGCCACGGCCATGTCGTCCGGCACGGCGTAGTCGAACGCCTCCGGCACCGGCAGGGGAATGAGGACCGAGGCGACTTTCACCGCACCGCGCCCTCGGCTATGACGCCGTCCATGAAACTCTTTCTCGACACTGCCGACGTCGCCGTCATCAAGGACATGGTCCCCACGGGCATGGTGGACGGCGTCACCACCAATCCGTCGCTGATCGCCAAGTCGGGTCGGAACATCGCCGAGGTCATCGCCGAAATCTGCGCCTTGGTCGAGGGCCCGATCTCCGCCGAGGCCGTCTCGCTCGATTTCGAGACCATGGTGAAGGAAGGCGACAAGCTGGCCGCCATCGCCCCGAACGTGGTGGTCAAGCTGCCGCTGACCTGGGACGGGCTGCGCGCCTGCCGGGTGTTCACGGACAAGGGGATCAAGACCAACGTCACCCTGTGCTTCTCGGCCGCCCAGGCGCTGATGGCCGCCAAGGCCGGCGCGACCTTCGTCTCGCCGTTCGTCGGCCGGCTGGAGGACCACGGCGCCGACGGGATCGCCCTGCTGGAGGAAATCCGCGTCCTGTACGACGTGCACGGGTTCGAGACCCAGATCCTGGCCGCATCCTTGCGCAACGTCGGCCATGTCGCCGCCGCCGCCGTGGCCGGGGCGGACGCCGCCACCTTCGGCGCCGACACCTTCAAGGCCCTGGTAAAGCACCCGTTAACCGACAAGGGGCTTGATGCCTTCATGGCTGACTGGGGCAAGACCGGGCAGTCCATACTGTAATCGTCGCCCTTCCCGGAGAGGTCTGTTGAGCGGCTCATTGGACCTTTTCGCGGCGTCGGAATCGGACGGAGCGGCCGCGCTTCACTGGCCGGACGTGCGCGCCTGGCTCCAGGCGCACCCCCAGACCCTGCTGGACGACCGCTCCCTGCTCGAAGAAGTGGGCCTGCGTCCGCACGGCCGCAACGTCGTCGACTTCGGCGCCGCCGCCCTGACGCGGGTGGAAGCGGTCGCCGAGCGCGAGGCCGGCGCCCGGCGCGAGCTGGAAATGATCGCCCGCGCCAACTTCGCCGCCCAGACCCAGACCCATGTGGCGACCCTGGACCTGATGGAGGCGCGCAGTCACTCCGACCTGGCCCGCCGGCTGGACGCCGCCGCCCAGGGGCGGTTCGGCTTGGCTGGTGCCGCCATCGCCCTGGAAAAGCCCGGCGGCGTGCCCTTCGGCTGGCGCGCGCTGGAGACCGGCGGGGTCGACGCCTTGCTGGGCGAGCACGGCTTGGCCTGGCTGGGACCGTATTTCGAGGGCCTGGACCTGTTTGGCGCCGTCGCCGACCAGGTGCAGTCCGTCGCCCTGATCCGAATGGCGCCCCAGCTGACGCCGGGCGAACCGCCGCGCCCGGCGCTGTGCGCTTTCGGCTCGCTGGAGGCCGAGGGCTTCACCCCCGCCATGGGCTGCGAACTGGCCGCCTTCCTGGCGCGCGTGGTCGAACGGATGGCCGAGCGGTGGCCGGTGCTGAACTGATCCGATGACCGCCGCCGAGGCCCTGTCGGCGTGGCTGGCGCACCTGGCGCACGAACGCCGCCTGTCGCCGCGCACCCTTGAGGCCTATGGCCATATCGGGCGGCTGTACCTGGCCTTTCTGGAGCGTCATCGCGGCGGACCGCAATCTCTGGCGGACCTCACGACGATCACGGCCGCCGAGGTTCGCGCCCATATGGCCGAGCGGCGCGCGGGGGACCGTCCGTTGGGCGCCCGGTCGCTAAGCCAGAGCCTGTCGGCCATTCGCGGCTTTCACGCCTACCTGGACCGGCGGCTGGACGCCCCCGCGCCGCAACTGGCCTTGGTGCGCGGACCGCGCATCAAGCCCTCGCTGCCCCGCCCCGTCACCGAGGATCAGGCGCGCGGCCTGCTGGAAGAGCCGGAGGCCGACCCGGACGCCGAACCGTGGGAGGCCGCGCGCGATCGCGCCGTCCTGACCCTGCTCTACGGTTGCGGCCTGCGGATCTCGGAGGCCCTGTCCCTGACCCGCGCCGACGCGCCCCTGCCCGAGACCCTGCGGATCGTCGGCAAGGGGTCCAAGACGCGCATGGTCCCTGTCCTGCCCGCCGTGCGCGCGGCGGTCGACGACTATCTGGCGCGCCAGCCCTTTGTCCTGACGTCCGAGGACGCCCTGTTTCGCGCCCGGCGCGGCGGCCCGCTGAGCCCGCGTCATGTCCAGGCCTCGGTCCAGCGCCTGCGCGGCCGACTGAGCCTGCCGGAACGCACCACGCCCCATGCGCTTCGCCACAGCTTCGCCACCCACCTGCTGGGCGCCGGCGCCGACCTGCGTTCGATCCAGGAACTGCTGGGCCACGCCAGCCTGTCGACCACCCAGAAATATACCGGCGTCGACGCCGAACGGCTGTTGGGCGCCTATGCGGCGGCCCACCCCCGGGCCTAGCGCGCCATCAGAGCGCGGGAACCGTCCGTTCGCGCCGGGGCGGCGGCGTGCGCGAGGCGCTGTCCGGGCTCAATAGATTCCGTCCCAGGGCCTGGCCCGATTCATTCACGGGAAAGCTGATCGGAAGCGGGCAGTTGTTCTGGTCCCGGCGGTCGAGCAGCAGGTATCGCCGCACCGCCTGCGGTTGGACTGATCGATCCAGAAGACCGCGCGACGTTACCGCACGATCGTTCGGCTCCAGCCGCGCCTGGCTCGTCTCCGACGGACAACGCGTGTGTGTCTGGCCGACATTGGGCACGACGGCGGCTTGAAGCGACAGGCCCAGCACGACGGCGGTCAGCATGACGTCTCTCCTTGCGGCTGCCGGCAGCCTACACCCGCAACCGAGGATTGGCCAATCGCCCCCGGATCAAATCGCCCGGACCGCGCCCCCATCCAGCCGGATCAGTGAGCCGGTGATGTAGGCGGCCAGGGGGCTGGCCAGGAAGGCCGCCGTCGCGGCGAACTCCTCGGGCGCTCCGATGCGACCGACCGGGATCGACTTCACCGACTCCGCGCGCGCCTGTTCGGGCGTCACGCCCGCCCGTTCGGCCGCCGCGCGGTCCAGCCGGTCGATGCGGGGGGTGTCGATCCGGCCCGGCAGCAGGGTGTTGACCGTCACGCCATCGGCCGCCACCTCGCCCGCCAGGGTCTTGGCCCAGGCCGCGATCGAGGCGCGCAGCGTGTTCGACACGCCCAGCGCCGCCGACGGCTCGACCACCGTGATCGAGGCGACGTTCAGGATGCGCCCCCAGCCCTCGGCCCGCATCGCCGGCAGGACACGGTCAGTCAGGCGGAAGACCGACAGCACCATCGACTCGAAATGGTCGCGCCAGATCTGGGGATCCAGGCCCGACACGCCGGACGGCGGCGGCCCGCCGGTGTTGTTCAGCAGAATCTGGATCGGCCCGCCCAGCTGCGCCTCGGCCGCATCGACGGCCTTGAGCAGCGCGGCATGATCGGCCAGGTCTGCGGCGGCGACCACCGCGCGTCCCGGCCCGGCGGCGTTCAGCGCCTCGGCGGTCGCCTTCAGCCGGGCCTCGTCGCGCGACAGCAGGGCCACGTGCGCGCCTTCCGCCACCAGGGCGGACGCGACGGCGCGGCCCAGGCCGCTGGAACCGCCGCAGACCAGGGCGCGCCTTCCGGCGAGTTGCAAATCCATGACCGTCTCCTGATCGCTCTCGGGGCGCTTCATATCGGCCGGGCCAGGCCGGCGCGCAACGCCCCGTTAACCGGTGAGGCGCAACCTTGATCCCGTGCGGCCGTCAGCGCCGTGGGACAGGCCGGGGAGGGCCCGCCCGTGTCGACCAAGATGACCTCCAGCATCCGCCGCTACAGCGACCATTTCGAGCCGCAGGACACCGATCCCCAGGAGCAGCGCCGCCTGCGCGGCCAGCTGGAGCAAATCGACTACGCCGCCTATGTCGCCAACAAGGAGGTGATCGCCCAGTCGCTGACCGGCCTGGACGCCGCCTCGCTGCAGAAGCTGGCGGTCGTGACCGCCCAGGCCCGCGCCAAATGGGTGGCCGAGGCCCTGCGCCTGGCCCACTCCGGTTCGCCCGTCACCCCCGACCAGGCCGCCCGCCTGACCGCCGCCCGCACCGCCTACGACGAACTGGTCGAAGCCTACGAAGCCCTGCGCCGCCTGGTCGAACGCGGCTACGTCGTGCTGCGCTGATTATTGAAGGACGCCTGGTGGAGCCGAGGGGACACCAGATGGATCAGATTCGTCGGTCATAGGAAGGCTCTGCGACTCGGGCATTGAAGCCGATCAGCAGAGTCCGATGTCTGGGGACGGTCAACGTCTCGAACGGTGGCTTTCGACCGTCGCTGACGTTCGGCGCCGGGGGCCACACCATCAGCAAGTCGAGGTCGATTGTTTTCGGACGATAGACCTATGCGTAGTGCGGCCAGCCTATAGATCGAATGAGATCAGGATCAGGCCGACGCCTCCAACGGCCATGCATGTGAACAGCACGACGTTGAACCAGTAGGCGACGGGCTGGCTGTCTCGTCGAGCCAGAACTCGCCCGGCCTTGTCGCTGGCGAACCTGTCTTTGATCGCCATAGCCAAGTAGGCGACCCCCATGACGACGCCCAGTATCCCCAGCACCAAATGCATCGGCCCGTCCTTCTTCTGACGTCGATGATGCAGCCGCTGGCACAGCTTGCCAATCGTCCCCTCCTCGCTGTGAAGCGCAGGAACCGTAGCCGTTGCATGGTTGTTTCGGGGCGATGAAACGGACTCTCCCCCTTCTTCTCCTCGCGGGCGCCGCCGTCGCTCTGACGGCGTGCGCCACCCTCCAGCGCGGCCCTGTCGGCAACCGATCAGTGCCCCAGCCCGCCAAGCCGGTGGACCTGACCCAGTATGCAGGTCGCTGGTATGAGATCGGCCGCTATGAGGCTGGCTTCCAACGGAACTGCGAAGGCAGCACGGCGACCTACGCCATGCGCGACGACGGCCTGATCAGCGTGGTGAACACCTGCCGTCAGGACTCGCTGGACGGCGAGCTTCGCACGGCCGAGGGCAAGGCCAAGATCGTCGAGGGCAGCGACAACACCAAGCTGAAGGTGTCGTTCTTCGGCCCCTTCTACGTCGGCGACTACTGGGTTCTGGACCGGGCGGACGACTACTCGTGGTCCATCGTCGGCGAACCTTCGGGCCGGTATCTTTGGCTGCTGTCGCGCTCTCCCCAGCCGTCGCCGCAGGTTCGTGAGACGATCATGAACAGGGCGCGCGACCTCGGCTATGACCTGTCGATCCTGCGCGTGACGCAGCAGCCTCAAGGCTGACGCTCACGCCGAGACGCTCTCCAGACGGTCTTCCTCGACCTTGGTCATGGCGTGCTTGATGCGCTGGACCGAGGCCGTGGAGGTGCCGGTAGACTTCGCTACGGCCCGGATGCTCTGACCGTCCTTCAGGGCCT
The DNA here is from genome assembly GCF_002479325.1 of Brevundimonas sp. UBA7534. GTDB lineage: Bacteria > Pseudomonadota > Alphaproteobacteria > Caulobacterales > Caulobacteraceae > Brevundimonas. The sequence continues at coordinate 1,930 of NZ_DLMO01000044.1, read as the reverse complement.
TCTCGACCCTCGCCACACGGTCGGGCGACAGGCTGGGCCGACCGAACTGGACGCCCTTGCTGCGTGCCCTCTGGATTCCGGCGATCACGCGAGAACGGATCAAAGCCCTTTCGAATTCTGAAAATACGGCGAGCAGCCCGAACATCATCCGTCCGCTCGGCGTCGAGGTATCGACCGATTGCTGGTGCAGGTAGAGGTCGCAGCCTGACGCTTGGATGTCGTTGAGGAAGGCCACCAGATCGGTCAGGGAGCGTCCCAGACGGTCCACCGCATAGGCCGCGCAGATGTCGATCTCTCGCCGGTGGATGGCCTTCAGGAGGGCGTCGTAGCCCGGTCTCTGATTCCGCCCTTTGGCGCCGGAGATCGCTTGGTCCTCGAACACCCGGACGATGGTCCAGCCCGCTCTTTCGGCCACCTCGGTCAGGATGCGTATCTGGTTCTCGACCGTCTGCTGGTCGGTCGAACATCTGACGTAGAGGCCGCATCGCTTCATCCATCAGAAGGTCTCATGGATCGGCGGGGCGTCAATCAGATCGGCGCGGAGAGGGCCTTGGCCATGCGGTAGTTGCGGAAGGTCTCTCCCCGGAGTTCGACGTCCTGCGCCTCGATCACCTCGAAGCCGTTGCGTTCGAAGAACGGGCGGGCGGTGATGCTGGCCTCGGTGAACAGCCGGTCGATGCCGTGTCGGTTCGCATGGTCGTGGATGTGATCCAGCAGGGCACGCGCGACGCCTCGGCCTTGGTGGTCTGCGTGGACGAACATCATGTCGATGTGGCCGTCTGGCTCCAGATCGCTGAAGCCCGCGATTTCTCCGGCGACTTCCGCCACGAAGGTCGGTCGGCCGCCGAGGCGCGTCGCCCACTGCTCTCGGTTCACAGCGACCGGCGCCCATGCGTCGATCTGGGTCGGGCTGTAGTCCCGGCTGGCCACATGCCTCACTGATCCAGCGAACAGGTCGATCAGCACATCGAGGTCTTCCGCGCGGTAGGCGCGGATGTGGATGGTCTCGTTCATGGCGTCGCCTGATGTCAGAGGGGCGACGCCTTTAGCTGGGCGAGCGGATGTCGTCCAAGGGCATGACGAACATCTGGCTGTAGCCTTGGTGGCCATCGCTGGTCGTGAAGACGACGAACTCCTCGCCCGCTTGTTCTGCCGCCTCGCGCACGATGTCGCTGAACTCGTCGATGTGGTCGAGGCGCCCGGTCAGCACGAAGCCGTCCTCATCCCGCCGGATGTCGTAGGCCGGATGGTCGTTCAACAGCTTGTCGAGGAGCCGTCCCATGCCCGAAGCAAAACACCGGTCTCCGTAATGGTCAAGCCGAGCCGTCCTTGTGGTTTTCAGAGGTGTCTTTCAGCACACCTGAAGCGGGTTCTGGGAGGCCCGGATTTGCTGGGTTCTGAAGGGCGAATTTCGGAGGGGCTTTTGTCACGGGCCTCCAACCCGTTCGCGGCGTGCTTGATCGGCCTTCGGCCTCGTCACCAGAATTGTTCGGCGCCGACGAGATGGAGGTCTTCTACATCGGCGGATCAATGAAACGGCCCGACGTCAGTCGGGGCGTTCATGGTCTGGCCGAACGACGTCGTGGCCGGAGCAAGGCGACGGACGCGGCTCGTCCGACCGGGCTATGGTTGTCCTATCGCCGGGACGGCCAACCGCTCACGCGGTCGTCCGCTCCTGACGATGATATCCCGCAGATCGCCTCGGCCTTCGGCCTCCTCGATCCACGGCCGATCATTCATCAGTCGTTGGCGGATTGATCCGGTCCGATTCCTTCACCTCGGCTCCTCGTCGAGAACCCGGCCCGGCAACCCATTCGCACCTTTCTCTATAAGCACGCTGCGAATGGGTTGCCCTGAACCCTTCCTTCAGACCGTCCGGGGCAGAGGGTCGTAGGAAGGATCAGCATGAGCGTGCGGGGGAGACGGCGTG
>NZ_DLMO01000100.1 GCF_002479325.1 Brevundimonas sp. UBA7534 | reverse complement strand
CGGTTCGGACCGCCGCCCAGGATGATGGCCTTCTTCCTGTCCGACGGCTCGGACTCGCACTCGGGGATTTGGCCGAGCGCGCCGGTCTCATAGGTCGAATACATATAGGCGGTGGCGCTGGCGAACTCGGCCGCGCAGGTGTCGATGCGTTTGAACACCGGGCGCACCTTCAGGGCGCGGCGGGCGGCGCGGACGGTCTTCTCGGTCTGTCCGGTCAGTTGCGCCAGGCGGGCGTCCGAGAAACCCTTGGCCTTCAGGCGGCGGAACTCGGTCGGGTCAGTCGGCAGGCCCTTGACGCGGACATGGCCTTCCTCGCGCACGATGTCGGCGATCTGGCGCAGGAACCACGGTTCGTAGGCGCAGGCGGCCGCGACCTCCTCGACCGTCAGGCCATGGCGGAAGGCCTGGGCGATGACGCGGATGCGGTCGGGCGTCGGGACGCCCAGCGCGCGGATCACGGCGTTGCGCGCCGTTTCGTCCTCGGCCCCGGCCACGCCGTCGATCTCGATCTCGTCGAAGCCGGACAGGCCGGTCTCAAGCCCGCGCAGGGCCTTCTGCATGGATTCCTGGAAGGTGCGGCCGATGGCCATGACCTCGCCCACCGACTTCATCGAGGTGCCCAGCAGGGGCTCCGACCCCGGATATTTCTCGAAGGCGAAGCGCGGGATCTTGGTGACGACGTAGTCGATGGACGGCTCGAACGACGCCGGCGTGACCTGGGTGATGTCGTTCTGCAGTTCGTCCAGGGTGTAGCCGACCGCCAGACGCGCCGCGACCTTGGCGATGGGGAAGCCGGTGGCCTTGGACGCCAGGGCCGAGGACCGCGACACGCGCGGGTTCATCTCGATCACGACCATGCGGCCGTCGGCGGGATTGATCGCCCACTGCACGTTCGATCCGCCGGTCTCGACGCCGATTTCGCGCAGGACGTTGATCGAGCCGGTCCGCATCCGCTGATATTCCTTGTCGGTCAGCGTCAGGGCCGGGGCGACGGTGATGGAGTCGCCCGTGTGGACGCCCATCGGGTCGACGTTCTCGATGGAGCAGATGATGATGCAGTTGTCCGCCGTGTCGCGGACGACCTCCATCTCGTACTCCTTCCAGCCCAGCACCGATTCCTCGATCAGCACCTCGGTCGTCGGCGACAGATCGAGGCCGCGCAGGACGATCTCCTCGAACTCCTCACGGTTATAGGCGATGCCGCCGCCGGTGCCGGCCAGGGTGAAGGACGGGCGAATGACGGCGGGCAGGCCGACGAACTCCAGCCCCTCCAGCGCCTCTTCCATCGAATGGGCGGCCTTCGAGCGGGGGCTTTCCAGACCCAGCTTGTCCATGGCGTCGCGGAACTTCTGGCGGTCCTCGGCCTTGTCGATGACCTCGGCCTTGGCGCCGATCATCTCGACCCCGTGCTTCGCCAACGCCCCTGACTCATGCAGGGCCAGGGCCGTGTTCAGCGCCGTCTGGCCGCCCATGGTGGGCAGGAGCGCGTCGGGCTTTTCCTTGAGGATGATCTTCTCGACCATCTCGGGCGTGATCGGCTCGATATAGGTGGCGTCGGCCACCTCCGGGTCGGTCATGATTGTGGCGGGGTTCGAGTTGACCAGGATGACCCGGTAGCCTTCGGCCTTCAGCGCCTTGCACGCCTGGACGCCGGAATAGTCGAACTCGCACGCCTGGCCGATGACGATCGGGCCGGCGCCGATGATGAGGATGGACTTGATGTCTGTGCGCTTGGGCATCGCCAGCTCTTCTTCTTATTGAACGCTAATGGGTCACGACCGCGCATTCCCAGCCGTCGTAGTCCAGCTGGAAGGCCGCGGCCCAGGTCTGCATCATGGCGGAGGTGGCGGCGAAGGACGCCTCGTCCACCGCCATCGTCGTCTCGAGCACCGTCATGTCGTCGGCGCCGCGCGTCAGGAAGCCGGCGCGGCGGGCGACCTCGTTCAGGTCGCCGTGGTCGCCCTCGCCGTAGAAGTAAAACAGCGTATGGCGCGGCGTCACGCCGCTGTCGCCCTGTTCGGCCAGCGCCGCGCGCACCATGGCGTCGCGTTCGTCGTGACTGATGTCGGAGGCGTTCAAGAGGCTGTGCGATCCTTCGGTCGTCGCGCGCGCGAGAAGCGCCCTCATGGCGGCGCCATGTGACGTTCACATTGGGTTGTCGGTTAAGCGGCCCGTTTAGAGAGGGCGGACCGGGGGGGCAAGAGCTTATGCGTCGATCGCGGCGATCCAGTCGGGCAGTTCGCCGATGCGGCTGAGGGAGACGTAGCGAGGGTGACCCTCGGGCGCGTCCGCCAGTTCGTGGGCCCAGGTGACGTGGTAGGGGATGTGGACGCCGAAGGCGCCGGCCTCGATCGCCGGAAGCACGTCCGATTTCATGGAGTTGCCGGCCATGACGGCTTCGGCGGCGCCGGTGCCGTGGCGGGCGAAGACGCGCTCGTATGTCCCGCGGTCCTTTTCCGAAACGATCTCGACGGCGCTGAAGCGTTCGCCCAGGCCCGAAGCCGCCAGCTTGCGCTCCTGGTCGAGCAGGTCCCCCTTGGTGATCAGGACCAGCCGGTATTTTTCGGAAAGCTGGGCGACCACCTCGTCAACGCCGGGCAGGGTCTCGACCGGATGGGCCAGCATCTCGCGGCCGGCGGCCAGGATTTCGCGCACCACCTCGGGCGGGGCGCCGCCGTCGCACAGTTCCATGGCCGTCTCGATCATCGACAGGGTGAAGCCCTTGATCCCATAGCCGTAGAGCCGAAGGTTGCGGCGCTCGATCTCCGCCAGTCGGGCCTCGATCGTGTCGGCGTCGCCGTGGTCGTCCAGCAGGTCGACGAAGCGGGCGTGGGTCAGACGGAAGATGGTCTCGTTGTGCCACAGGGTGTCGTCGGCATCGAGACCCACGGTGGTGATCGGCATGGTCGCTCCGGGGACGGGGAGGGGCTGTTTGACGCCGCCCGCGCGCCGAAGCAAGCGCGGCTCGACGACGCGACTTGATGCGCCCGCCGATATTGCCGAGAACGTCGTCATGAACCGGGCAGCGCATCGTGGGCTGTTGGGCGTCGTCCTGATCGGGCTGGCGCTGACGACGGCGCCTTCGTCGGCGGCGACGCGGCAGGCCGTCGCCGTATCGGCCGCAGCCTCCGCCGAGGCCGCGCCGATCGACCCGGACCGCGCGCGCATGAACCGGCGCGTCTTCGACCGCGTCTGGGACGAAGTGCGGCGCGGCTATTACGATCCGAGCCTTCATGGCGTGGACTGGCGCGCGGCGCGCGAGCGGTTCCGGCCGCAGGCGCTGGCCGCCGCCGACGACCGCGCGCTCTATCATGTGTTGAACGAGATGCTGGACCTGCTGGACGACGGCCACGCGGGCGCCAGTCCGCCAGCCGCCGTGCGTCGCCAGGACCGCCAGTACCAGCGCCGCGCCGTCATGGGGCTGACCCTGATGGCGGGAGAGCAGCGCGACGTCTGGACGGTGGAGCGGGTGCGGCCCGGATCGCCCGCCGAGGCCGCCGGCGTGCAGATCGGCTGGACCCTGAACACCCTGGACGGCCGGGCCTGGGGCGCCGACGTTGAGGTGTTCGACGGCCGGCCGGTCCAGCTGGCCCTGACCGACGAGACCGGCGCGCGCCGCGACGTGACGGTGACGCCGCGCCTGATGGACGGGCCGCAGCCGTTCGTGGCCGACCGCTCGCGGCCGCGCGTCCTGGTCCTGACGGTCGAGCAGTTCGACGAGGGGCTGGGTCGCTGGGTCGGAAGCCAGCTGGACGGATTGGCCCCGGAGGTGGACGTGATCCTGGATCTGCGCGCCAATCCCGGCGGTCGCCTGTGGGAGGCGGAGTCGGTGCTGACCTGCTTTCTGCCGCGCGGACAGGCGTGGGCGACGCGCACCACCCGATCCGGACGCGCCATCGTGCTCCGCGCCGATGGGGATTGCGGCGATCACGACGGACCGGTGGCCAATCCGGTCGCCGTCTTGGTGGACCGGGCCAGCCGCAGCGCCGCCGAGCTGACCCCCGCGGCCCTTCAGGAAGCCGGGCGCGGTCTGGTGGTCGGGGAGACGACGGGCGGTTCGGTCCTGATCGCCCAGGATACGGACCTGCCGGACGGCGGTCGGCTGACGCTGAGCCGGTCGGACTTCGTCACTCGGGGCGGGGTGCGGCTGGAAAAACGGGGCGTGACGCCCGACGTGCCGGCGCCGCGCACCCTGGCCCAACGCCGGTCGGGCGATGACCCGACCTTAGCCGCCGCCATCGCGGCGCTGGAGGGGGTGGGCTCGACGGCCGCAGCCGCAGCCGTCTTGGATCGCTAGGTCTATCGACATGCAGGGGCCTGGGCATGCCTAGCCCGTCATTCCGGGGCTGAGCGTAGCGAAGAACCCGGAACCCAGGGCTTCAGTCACGCTACAGGCCGGGTTCGACTCTGGAGGCTCGCCTCCTGGGTTCCGGGTTCGTCCTCACGGACGCCCCGGAAGGACGACGTTAGACTGAACGTCGAATGGACGTCAGCCGACGACCGGCCGGACCCGGCCCGCGGCTTCGCGCGCCCGTTCGCGGGCTTGTTCCACGGTCGCGCCGCGCGCGGTCGCCACGCCCATGCGCCGTCGCTCGAAACTCTCCGGCTTGCCGAACAGTCGCAGGTCGGCGGTCGGGACCGAGAGGGCCTCCGCGACGCCTTCGAAGGCGACGCCTTGCGCCTCCACGCCGCCATAGATGACGGCGCTGGCGCCCGGTTCGCGCTGGGTCACGTCGACCGGCAGGCCCAGGATGGCGCGGGCGTGCAGGGCGAATTCGCTCATCGTCTGGGTGGCCAGGGTGACCAGGCCGGTGTCGTGCGGGCGAGGCGAGACCTCGGAGAACCAGACCTGGTCGCCCTTGACGAACAGCTCCACGCCGAAGACCCCCAGGCCGCCCAGGGCATCCGTCACCTTGCCGGCGATGTCCTGGGCGGATTTCAGGGCGGCGGGCGTCATGGCCTGGGGCTGCCAGCTCTCGACATAGTCGCCCTTGACCTGACGGTGGCCGATGGGGGCGCAGAAGTCGGTGCGGACCTGGCCGTTGGCGCCCAGCGACCGTACGGTCAGCAGGGTGATCTCGAAATCGAAGTCGATGCGGCCCTCGACGATGACGCGGGCGGTGTCGACGCGGCCGCCGGATTGGGCGTAGGCCCAGGCGTTGGGGGCGTCCTCCAGGGCGTCGATCATCGACTGGCCCTTGCCTGAGGACGACATGACCGGCTTGACGAAGACCGGCAGGCCGATGCGCGCGGCAGCCTCGCCCAGTTCCATCGCGCTGCCGGCGAAGGCGTAGGGGCTGGTGGGAAGGCCCAACTCCTCGGCGGCCAGGCGGCGGATGCCCTCGCGGTTCATGGTCAGCTGGGTGGCGCGCGCGGTGGGGATGACGCGGGCCAGGCCGGCGGCCTCGATGCCGGCCAGGACATCGGTGGCGATGGCCTCGATCTCGGGGACGATGATATGCGGCGCCTCGGCCAGGATGACGCCGTTCAACACCTGGGCGTCCGTCATCGGGATGACGTGACTGCGGTGCGCGACCTGCATGGCCGGGGCGTTGGGATAGCGGTCGACGGCGATGACCTCGACGCCCAGACGTTGGAGCTCGATGGCGACCTCCTTGCCGAGTTCGCCGGAGCCCAGCAGCATCACGCGAACGGCGCTGTCGGAAAGCGGGGTGCCGAGTTTCATCGACGTCTTCCTTTCGTCCTCCTCCGGCGAGCGCAGCGAGACCGGGGGACCCAGCGGCGCCGAAGGCGAAATGGTTCAACAGCACCAGCGGCGGCGTTCGTGACAGGTTCGCGCTCTCGCGCGCCGCTGGGTCCCCCGATCTGCGCCGCTTCGCGGCTTGCCGGAGGATGACGAAGATTAAAGCCGCGCCTTGGCCGCCGCGACCACCGCTTCGGCCGTGATGCCGAACTTCTCATAGAGCACCTCAGCCGGGGCCGAGGCGCCGAAGCCGCTCATGCCGACGAAGGCGCCGTCCTCGCCGATGAAACGCTCCCAGCCCTGCTTGATGGCGGCTTCCACCGCCACGCGCACCGTGCCGCGGCCGATGAGCGAGGCCTGGTAGGCGGCGTCCTGCTGTTCGAACAGTTCGAAGCAGGGGACGGAGACGACGCGGGTCGGCGTCCCTTCGGCTTCCAGGGTCTCGGCCGCCTTCAGCGCCAGCGCCAGTTCCGTGCCCGTGCCGAACAGGGTGACCTTGGCCTCTCCGTTCGCGGCCTTGATCTCATAGGCGCCCTTGGCCGACAGGTTTTCCGAAGACGCGACCGTGCGGACCGCCGGGGTCTTCTGGCGAGACAGGGCCAGGGCCGAGGGGGCGGTCTTCGTTTCCAGCGCGACCTTCCAGCATTCCATGGCCTCGACCGTGTCGGCGGGGCGGAAGACCAGCAGGTTCGGAATGGCGCGCAGGGCGGCCAGGTGCTCGACCGGCTGGTGGGTGGGGCCGTCCTCGCCCAGGCCGATCGAATCGTGGGTCAGGACATGGATCGCCCGCACGCCCATCAGGGCGCCCAGGCGGATGGCCGGCCGGCTGTAGTCCGAGAACACCATGAAGGTGCCGCCATAGGGGATGACACCGCCATGCAGGGCCAGGCCGTTCATCGCCGCGGCCATGCCGAACTCGCGGATGCCCCAGTTGACGTAGCGCCCTTCATAGGTCGGCGCGTCCAGGATCGGCGTGTCCTTGACGAAGGTGTTGTTCGATCCCGTCAGGTCGGCCGAGCCGCCGACCAGTTCGGGGATGGCGGCGAACACCTGTTCCAGCGCGGCGCCGGACGACTGGCGGGTGGCCTGGGCGGGTTGGGTCTCGACCAGTTCGGCGATCTTGGCGTTCAGGGCGTCGAAGGCGCCTTCCGGCAGGTCGCCCTTCATCGCGCGAGTGAAGTCCGTCGCCTGGGCCGAGGCGGCCAGACGCGCCTCCCAGGCCTTGCGGTCCTTGGCGCCGCGACGGCCGACCTTGCGCCAGGCCGACAGGATGGTCTCGGGCATTTCGAACGGATCGTGGTCCCAGGCCAGACCAAGCCGCGTGGCCGCGATCTCGGCGGCGCCCAGGGCCGCGCCGTGCGTCTTGTGGCTGCCTTCCATGGTGGCGGCGCCCTTGCCGATCTTAGTCTTGCAGGCGATCAGCGTCGGCTTGTCCTGGCGCGTGGCCCACTTCAGCGCGGCCTTGATCTCGCTCATCGAGTGGCCGTCGATGACGCGCACGGCCCAGCCGGCGGCCTTGAAGCGCGCCTTCTGATCGGTGGCGTCCGACAGCGACACCTTGCCGTCGATGGTGATCTCGTTGTCGTCCCACAGCACGGTCAGCTTCGACAGCTTCAGCCGGCCGGCCAGGGCGATGGCTTCCTGCGACACGCCCTCCATCAGGCAGCCGTCGCCCGCGATCACCCAGGTGCGGTGATCGACCAGATCCTCGCCGTACTTCGCCGCCAGATGACGCTCGGCCAGGGCGAAGCCCACCGACGTCGCCAGCCCCTGGCCCAGCGGGCCGGTCGTGACCTCGACGCCGGGCATGTGGCCGTATTCCGGGTGGCCTGCGGTCTTCGATCCCCACTGACGGAAGTTGGACAGTTCCTCCTTGGTCGCCGCCTTGTAGCCGGTCAGGTGCAAAAGGGCGTAGATCAGCATCGAGCCGTGGCCCGCCGACAGGATGAAGCGGTCGCGGTCGGCCCAGTCGGGGCGGCTCGCGTCGAACTTCAGGAACTTGGAAAACAGCACCGTCGCCACGTCGGCCATGCCCATCGGCATGCCCGGATGGCCGGACTTGGCCTTCTCGACCCCGTCCATGGCGAGGACGCGGATGGCGTTGGCCATCTGCTCGGGCGTGGCCTTGGGTGCGGCTTTGGCGTCGGTCACGGCGGAGACCTTTCGTCGGAAGGCGGAAAAACAGGGGCGCGCCGCCTTTACCCCGACGCGTCCTCGGGTTCTATACGGAATCTGAAGGAGCGACCGATGGCCGACGCCACCACGGCCGCACGGGCCCGCATCGACCGGGCCCTGGCCGAACTGGAACGCAAGATCCTGGACCTGAAGGCGCGCCCGGCCTCGGCGCCGCCGATACCGGACGACGACCTGTTCGCACCCCGGCCCGAGGCCGCACGCGTGGCCGAGCTTGAGGCGGCAGGGCGCGAGGCGTCTCAGGCCCTGGCCCGCGCCGCCGAGGCGGTGCGGGAGGTGCTGGCCGAAACGGAAGGGGCCGACTGATGGCCACGGTGACGGTCGAGGTGAACGGGCGGCCCTACGCCGTCGGCTGCGCCGATGGCCAGGAGGACCGCGTGCGCGCCCTGGCCCGGCAGTTCGACGCCCAGGTCCGCGCGGTGGCCGACAGCGTGGGCAATGTCGGTGATCTGCGGCTGTTTTTGATGTCGGCGCTGATCCTGGCCGACGAACTGCAGGAAGCGAAGGGCGGCAAGATTTCGGCCGCGCTCGCCGCTGCGCCTTCCGACGGCGTGGCCGAGGCGCTGAACGCCGTGGCCGCCCGGATCGAGAAGATCGCCCAGAGCGTCTGACGACCCAGCGCGTCTGATCGTGCATGGCGCTCTGGCGCGCGAGGCGGCGAACGCCTATCTTGCGCGACGGCGGGTCCTGCTGCGGCCCTCGTCGAAGGCAACATTTCCTCGCGACCTTAATTCACTCGAAGGGATCTGTCCCTGTTTGGGCTCGAGGGCCCGGGCACACGGAGCCCACCTGGCTACCCAGGTCGAGAGGATTTAAACCGCCCTTCACGGTTCACGCGGCGCCGCCACCCTTTCCCTTTTGAGCGCTACCGCTGGCGACGCGGTCGCGCGCGGCTAGAACGCCCCCGTCATGTCCGACAAGCATGAGTTGAGATCAGCCGCTCGCGCCCGACGAAAGCGGCTGGCCCAGGCCGATCCGACCGCGGCCGCGCGCGCGGCCGGTCACGCCGGACGGCTGCCGCCCGGTCAGGTGGTGGCCCTTTATCGCGCCATGGGATCGGAACTGGACACCGACGCCCTGGCGATGGCGCTGGAAGCGGCCGGGCGCCGGCTGTGTCTGCCCGTGGTTCTGGAACGCGCCGCCCCGATGATCTTTCGCGCCTGGTCGTTCGGCGACCCGCTGGAGTTGGATGTGGCCGGGTGTCCCGCGCCGCTGCCGCTGGCCGAGGTCGTCGATCCCGACCTGGTCGTCACGCCCCTGCTGGCCTTCGACGCGCAAGGCGGGCGCCTGGGGCAGGGCGGCGGCTACTATGATCGCACCTTCGCCGCCCGTCCGGACGCCGTGAGGATCGGTTTCGCCTATGCGGGACAGGCCGTCGAGCGGCTGGCGCTCGATCCGCACGACGTGCGCCTGGACGGCGTCCTAACCGAGGCGGGGTATGCGACAGTTGGCATATCCCGTTGACATATTCCAGGCCGTCCATCATTCTCCGACCATGAGCGCGCCCCTGAAAGCCACGGTCTTCAAGTCGAACCGATCCCAGGCGGTCCGTCTGCCCAAGGCCGCCGCCTTTCCCGAAGACGTCAAGGAACTCCGCGTCATCAAGGAGGGCCGAGGACTGCTTCTCGTGCCGGCCAACGCCATGTGGGACGACTTCTTCGACCGCCCGGGCATCGACATCGAAGAGCCCGTCGATCCCGTGGACGACACGACGATCTCGTTCGACTGATGCTGGAAATCATGCTGGACACCAGCGTCTGCGTTCGCGCGCTGCGTGATCGCTCGGGCGCTTTGCGGGAACAGTTCAAGCTTAACGCCGACAGACTGTGCCTCTCTTCTGTGGTCTTGATGGAACTGTTGCAGGGCGCGCGGTTGTCGTCGCGACCGGACCATCACAGAACCGAGGTCGAGGATTTCGCCGAACGTCTGACCTTGCTGGATTTCGATGACGCCGCTGCGGCCCATGCCGCCGAAATCACGGTTCATCTGCGTCGGGCAGGGACGCCGATCGGCGCCTACGACACCCTGATCGCGGCTCATGCGCGCAGTCGCGGACTGTTGCTGTTGACCGGCAATCTGGCGGAGTTCCAACGCGTCCCAGCCCTGCGATGCCAGGACTGGGCGGAGGACATGATTTGAGACTGGCCTTCTTCGGCGACGTCATCGGCAAGTCCGGCCGTGACGGGATCAGCGACCATCTTCCGGGCCTGAAGCGCGACCTGAAGCTCGACTTCGTGGTGGTCAACGCCGAGAACGCGGCGGGTGGGTTCGGCATCACCGAGAATACGGCGCGCGAACTGTTCATGGCGGGCGCGGACTGCCTGACCCTGGGCAACCACAGCTGGGACCAGCGCGAGGCCCTGACCTACATCGTGCGCGAGCCGCGGCTGATCCGGCCGGCCAACTATCCGCGCCTGATGGACGCGCCGGGCGCCGGGGCCAACCTGTTCGAGACCGACAGCGGCCGCACCGTCCTGGTGATGAACGTGCTGGGGCGGGTGCACATGGACCCGATGGACGATCCCTTCGGCGCGGTCGAGCGCGAACTGGCCGCCGCCCCCCTGGGCGCCGTGGCCGACGCGGTTATCGTCGACATGCATTGCGAGGCGACCTCGGAGAAGATGGCCATGGGCCACTTCTGCGACGGACGCGCCAGCCTGGTCGTGGGCACCCATACCCACGTCCCGACCGCCGACTGCCAGATCCTGCCCGGCGGCACGGCCTATCAGACCGACGCCGGCGGCTGCTGCGACTACGACAGCGTCATCGGCAACGAGAAGGACGAGCCGCTGCGCCGCTTCACCACCCGCATCTCCGGCGGCCGCTACACTCCCGCCTCGGGCCCGGCGACGGTGTGCGGCGTCTTCGTCGAAACCGACGACCGCACCGGCCTGGCCACGCGCGTCGAGCCGATCCGCGTCGGCGGAAGGCTGAGCCAAGCGGTGCCGGTGGTCTGACGCCACGCCGGGAGGGCGTCATGCGGGATGGAACGGCGCCGTCGCCAGCGTTCATGATCGGACTTGGCGTCGCCTATCTGGCGGCCTTCATCGCCATGGCGCCGCTTCTGGGAATGCTGGTCCCCTTGCGGGCCGAGGCGATCGACGCCGAGGCCAAGGAAGCCATTCTGAGCACCGCCCTGTTCTGGGGGGCGATCACGGCGGCGGTCTCCAACGTCGTGGCCGGGGTGCTGAGCGACCGCACGCGCTCGCGCCTGGGACGCCGGCGGCCCTGGATGGCGGGCGGGGTCGCGGGGGTGCTGGCGGCCTATGCGGTGATCGCGACGGCGACCACGGGCGCGGCGCTGACGGCGGGGGTGGTGCTGTTCCAGATCGGGTTCAACGCCCTGCTGGCGGCGCTCCTGGCCCTGTTCGCCGACCGCGTGCCAGTGACGGCGCGGGGGCGCCTGTCGGCGGTGATGGGCGTCAGCTATCCTTTGGGAAACATGGTCGGAGCGGCCCTTGTCGGAGGCTAGCTGATGCAGGACGGGGCCCGCTACGGCGCCCTGGCCGCGATCCTGGCGGTCGGCGTCCTGCCGTTCGTGTTCCGCATCCACGACGA
>NZ_DLMO01000102.1:944-3951 GCF_002479325.1 Brevundimonas sp. UBA7534 | reverse complement strand
GCTTGGCATGCAGCGGCGACGGATATTCGAACGCCTTCATCCCTTGCAGCAGCGGCAAGATGACCCCGCCGGTCAGGCCGAAGCAGTGGAAGGTCGGCAGCGGGTTGAACATCACCCACTCCGGCTTCAGGTCGATGTGGGCCGCGACCTGGCGGGCGTTGGCGACCAGATTGCGCTGGCTGAGCACGACGCCCTTGGGCGTGCCGAAGCTGCCGGAGGTGAACAGGACGACACCCGGCGCATCCGGATCGGTCCTGACGCGGAAGCGCTTGGGCGCCGCGCCGGCGGCGAGGCCATACAGCTTGTCGGCCAGGCCGATGGTCTTGCGCACGTCGTCCAGCCAGACGATGTCCGCGACGGTCTTCAGTTCCTCGATCAGGTCGTCCAGCTTGGCCTGGTCGATGAAACGCCGGGCGGTCAGCACCTTCTTGACGCCGGCCGTCCGGATCGCGGCCTTCAGGTTCGCCTCGCCAGCGGTGAAGTTCAGCATCACCGGTACGCGTCCGTGGGCGTGCAGGCCGAAGAAGGTGACCACCACGCCCATCGACGACGGCAACAGGATGGCGACTCGCTCGCTCTTTTCGGTCATCTGCGCGATCTTGCGGCCCAGCACGAAGGCGGCGCGGATCAGGCCGGTGTAGGTGAGGGGATGGCGGTCCTGGTCCTCCAGTATCTCCTTGTCGCCGAACCGCGACCGGGCCTCGATCAAGGCGTCGATCAGTGTGTCTTGGTACAGCGAGGGATCCAGGGCCTGGCGCAAGCGCGTCTCCTACGGAGGGCGCGACCGGCCCTCTCTGTTGTTCGGGCGACCGTCATTAATGACGCCGCGTGAACTTGAAAAGATGTGTTACCCTGCGTGAGTTCCGGCAAGGGCGGTGATATGTAACCGGCCGTGCCTTGCCTTCGGCCCCCGGAAAGCCGAAATACCGGCCATGGTCACCCTGATCGACACCCTTCAGCGCAAGCCGTCGGAGCTGCGCCATCCGGAAAAGCAGAACCGTCCGGAGACGGTCGTCCTGAAGAAGCCGGACTGGCTGCGCGTAAAGGCGCCCGGGTCGGGCCAGTACAATGCGACCAAGGAGATCGTCCGCTCCAAGGGGCTGGTGACCGTTTGCGAAGAGGCGGCCTGCCCGAACATCGGCGAGTGCTGGAGCCAGAAGCACGCTACCCTGATGATCATGGGCGACACCTGCACGCGGGCCTGCGCCTTCTGCAACGTTAAGACCGGCCTGCCGCAGCCGCTGGACCCGGAAGAGCCGGGCAAGGTCGGCCTGGCCGTCCAGCAGATGGGCCTGAACCACGTGGTGATCACCTCGGTCGACCGCGACGATGTGTCCGACGGCGGCGCGGCCCACTTCGCCGAGGTCGTGCGCCAGATCCGCATCCAGGCGCCGCAAACCACCATCGAGATCCTGACGCCCGACTTCCTGCGGAAGGACGGCGCCGCCGAGGTGATGATCGACGCCCAGCCCGACGTCTTCAATCACAACCTCGAAACCGTGCCGCGCCTGTATCTGAAGGTCCGGCCCGGCGCCCGCTACTTCCACTCGCTGCGTCTGCTGCAGATGGTCAAGGAGCGCGACCCCAACCAGTTCACCAAGTCCGGCATCATGGTCGGGCTGGGCGAGACCAAGGAAGAGGTCATGCAGGTGATGGACGACATGCGGTCCGCCGGCGTCGACTTCATCACCATCGGCCAATATCTGCAGCCGACGCGGAAACACGCCGCCATCGACCGTTTCGTCACGCCCGAAGAGTTCAAGGCCTATGAGGCGATCGCCCGGGCCAAGGGTTTCCTGATGGTGTCCTCGTCGCCGCTGACGCGTTCGTCGCACCACGCCGGCGACGATTTCGCCCGGCTGAAGGCGGCGCGCGAGGCGCAGCTGCGTCGCTAAGCCCCGCATGGCCGTTCACCGCGTCACGCGCATATTGCCCTATGCGCCCCAAGAGCTTGCCGACCTGGTCGCCGATGTGCGGGCCTATCCCGACTTCGTACCGTGGGTGACGTCCATGCGGGTCTGGAACGAGCGGGCCGAGGGGGAGGGCGTCTCCGTGCTGGACGCGGAGGCGGGCGTCGGCTTCTCCTTCCTGACCGAGCGGTTCTCCACCTGGGTCCGGCATGATCGGAACGCGCCCAAGGTCGAGGTCGGCCTTTTGCGCGGGCCATTCAAACACTTGAAGAATCGCTGGGAGTTCCTTCCGCACCCCGAAGGCACGCGGCTGGAGTTCATGATCGACTTCGCCTTCAAGTCGAAGATGCTGGATCTGATGTTGCAGGCCAACTTCGACCGGGCGGTGGAAAAGCTGATCGGCTGTTTCGAGGCCGAGGCGCAGCGAAGGTACGCACCGAGATGAGCTTCGATTTCGACGCGACCGTCGTGGGCGCCGGGGCCGTGGGCCTGGCCTGCGGTTGGGCGCTGTCGAAACGTGGACTGACGGTCCTGGTGCTTGAGAAGGAAGGCCACATCGGCCAGGGCGTCTCCTCGCGCAACTCCGAGGTCATCCACGGCGGCCTCTACTATCCGACCGGGTCGCTGAAGGCGCGGTTCTGCGTCGAGGGTCGGCGGGCGCTCTATGGGTTCCTGGAAAGCCGAAAGGTCGATCACTGGAAGTGCGGCAAGCTGGTGGTGGCGACCCAGGAGGCCGAGGTCGAGCGCATCGAGGTCATCTTCGAGCAGGCGACCACCAATGGCGTCGAGGGGCTGAAACACCTAACCGGCGCCCAAGCGCGGGCGCTGGAGCCCGATTTGAACGCCCACGCCGCGATCCTGTCGCCCGAGAGCGGCGTCTTCGACAGCCACGGCTATATGCTGGCCTTGCAGGGCGAGATCGAGGACGCGGGCGGTTCCGTCGTCACGGGCGCGCCTTTCGAGGGCGCCGAGCCGCTCCCGAGCGGCGGCTTTTCCGTTCGCGTGGGCGGGGAGGGGGCGATGACTGTGACCAGCCGCCTTCTGGTCACGGCGCCCGGCCTTTCGGCTCAGGAGGCCGCGGCGCGTATCGAGGGTTA
>NZ_DLMO01000102.1:617-842 GCF_002479325.1 Brevundimonas sp. UBA7534 | reverse complement strand
CTTGACCAGCCGCCTGCTGGTCACTGCTCCGGGGCTGTCGGCCCAATCCGTCGCGGCCCGGATCGAGGGCTATCCGGTCGGCGACATTCCCGCGCGTCACCTGGGCAAGGGCGTCTATTTCCGTCTGACGGGACCGGCGCCGTTCAATCGTTTGATCTATCCGCCGCCCATCCCAGGCGCCTTGGGCACCCACTACCGCAAGGACCTGGGCGGGCAGGGCGTGTT
>NZ_DLMO01000102.1:0-454 GCF_002479325.1 Brevundimonas sp. UBA7534 | reverse complement strand
GGCGGGCAGGGCGTGTTCGGTCCTGACCTGGCCTATGTGGAGGCCGAGGATTATTCCGTCGATCCGGCCAAGGCGGACGAGTTCGCGCGCTACATCGCCCGGTTCTGGCCGGGCGTGACGGTCGAGCGGCTGACGCCCGATTACGCCGGCATCCGGCCCAAGCTGCATGGCCCGGGCGAGCCGCAGCCCGATTTTCAGCTGCATGGGCGCGAGCATCATGGAATCGACGGCCTGATGGCCCTGTTCGGCATCGAGAGCCCCGGTCTGACCAGCTCGCTGGCCATCGGAGAGGCGGTCGCCGCCGCCTTGACGGAGGCCTCATGACCGAGCGGGAGAAGATGCTGGCGGGCCTGCCCTACGACCCGGGCGATCCCGATCTGCGCGAGGGTCGCGCCCGCGCTGTCGCCTTGACTGTAACCATCAACGCCGAGCCGGACCGCGACCGGCGTCGCGT
>NZ_DLMO01000184.1:11439-11585 GCF_002479325.1 Brevundimonas sp. UBA7534 | reverse complement strand
ATCGGCGCCTATCAGGTGCGCCTGGAGGACGGCCAGAAGGTCACCTTCCTGGACACCCCGGGCCACGCCGCCTTCTCGGCGATGCGCGCGCGCGGCGCCACCGTCACCGACATCGTGGTGCTGGTCGTGGCGGCCGACGACGGCGT
>NZ_DLMO01000184.1:0-11311 GCF_002479325.1 Brevundimonas sp. UBA7534 | reverse complement strand
GCCGACGACGGCGTCATGCCCCAGACGATCGAGGCCATCCAGCACGCCAAGGCGGCCGGCGCCCCGATCATCGTGGCGGTCAACAAGGTCGACAAGCCCGACGCCAATCCGCAGAAGGTCGTCAACGAACTGCTGCAGTATGAAGTCATCGCCGAAAGCCTGGGCGGCGACACGCAGATCATCGAGGTCTCGGCCAAGAACCGCACCAACCTCGACGGCCTGCTGGAAGCCATCCTGATCCAGGCCGAGGTCATGGACCTGCGCGCCAACCCCGACCGTTCGGCAGAGGGCGTGGTCATCGAGGCCAAGCTGGACAAGGGCCGCGGCCCGGTCGGCACCGTCCTGGTCAAGCGCGGCACGCTGAAGCGCGGCGACATCGTCGTGGCCGGCGGCGCCTGGGGCAAGGTTCGCGCCCTGCTGAACGAGCGCAACGAGCAGCTGACCGAGGCCGGCCCGTCCGTCCCGGTCGAGATCCTGGGCCTGGACGAGGCGCCGTCCCCCGGCGAGGTCTTCGCCGTGGTGGATTCCGAAGGTCGCGCCCGCGAGCTGACCGAATACCGTCAGCGGGTGAAGCGCGAGAAGGCCCAGGTGTCGGGCGGCTCGGTGTCGCTGGTCGACATGATGGCCAAGCTGGGCTCCAAGAAGATCAGCGAGCTGCCGGTCGTCATCAAGTCCGACGTCCAGGGCTCGGGCGAGGCCATCGCCGCCTCGCTGGAAAAGATGGGCAACGACGAGGTCCGCGCCCGCATCGTCTTCTCGGGCGCCGGCGGCATCACCGAGAGCGACGTCAACCTGGCCAAGTCGGCCGGCGCGCCGATCCTGGGCTTCAACGTCCGCGCCTCGAAACAGGCGCGCGACCTGGCCGAGCGCGAGGGCGTGGAGATCCGTTACTACGCGATCATCTACGACCTGCTGGACGACATGAAGGGCGTGCTGTCGGGGATGCTGGCGCCGCTGCAGCGCGAGACCTTCCTGGGCAACGCCCAGGTGCTGCAGGTGTTCGACATCTCCAAGGTCGGCAAGATCGCCGGCTGCCGCGTCACCGAGGGCGTGGTCAGGAAAGGCGCGCGCGTCCGCATCATCCGCGACGACGTGGTGGTGCTGGAACTGGGCGTGCTCAACACGCTCAAGCGCTTCAAGGACGAGGTCAACGAAGTGCCTTCGGGTCAGGAATGCGGCATGCAGTTCGCCGGCTTCCAGGACATCAAGGAAGGCGACTACATCGAGTGCTTCACGGTCGAAGAGATCAAGCGCACGCTGGACTAAAGGCAAAGGCCCGGAACGCAGGTTCCGGGCCTTTTTCCTGTCGGCCGCCTCAGGCGCCGACCATCTGCATCCCCAGCCATTCGGCGATCAGGGCGGGCTTGTCGCCGCCCTTGATCTCGACCGTCAGCTCATGCTTCAGCAGCCACCGGCCGCCGCCCTTGTCCTCGGCGGACAACAGCCTGAACCGCCCCCGCACCTTCGACCCGGCGGGAACCGGCGCCAGGAAGCGCAGCCTGTCGAAGCCGTAGTTGACGCCCATCACCACCCCGTCCAGCGGCGCGACGGCGTCATAGCTCATGGCCGAGGCCAGGCTCAGCGTCAGGAAACCGTGGGCGATCGTCCCGCCGAACGGCGTGGCCTTGGCCGCCTCGGGATCGACGTGGATGAACTGGTGATCCTCGGTGCAGTCGGCGAAGGCGTCGATCCGCGCCTGTGTGATCTCGAACCATTTCGAGACCCCGACATCCTGGCCGATCAGGCCCTGCAGCTCGCTGGTCTTCGGCATCCTGTCCTCCCGCTGTTTTCGCCACCTTCCCCGAACCGGGGCGCGAAGGGAAGTCAGGCCTTGAACCGTCCCTCGACGATCGCCGCGAACAGGCCCGGATCGACATTGCCGCCCGACAAGACGATGGCGGTCGTGCGGCCCCGCGTCTCGATCCTGCCAGCCAGCAGGGCGGCCAGCGACACCGCCCCGCCCGGCTCGACCACCAGCTTCAGATGCCGGAAGGCGAAGGCGACGGCCTCGGCGACCTCGGCGTCGGACACGGTGATCGCCCCGGCGCAGCGACGGTTGATCGGAAAGGTCAGTTCGCCCGGCATGGGCGCCATCAGGGCGTCGCAGATCGAGGGCGTCCCCTGCGGATGGCCGACGCGCTCTCCCGCCGCCAGAGAACGGGCGGTGTCGTCGAACGCCTCGGGCTCGACCACGAAAACGTCCGTCTGCGGACTACGCTCGGCCATGACGAGGTTGATCCCCGCCATCAGCCCGCCGCCCGAGGCGCCGCACAACAGCTGGTCGATAGCCGTATCGGCCTGGTCCAGCAGTTCCAGCGCCGTCGTCCCCTGCCCCTCGATGATGAAGGGATCGTCGAACGGCGGGACCAGAACCGATCCGCGCTCGGCCGCGATCTCGGCGCCGATGGCCTCGCGGCTCTCCTTCCAGCGGTCGTAGAAGCGCACCTCGCCGCCGAAGCCGCGAACCCCCTCCACCTTCACCGCGGGCGAGTCCGACGGCATGACGATGATCGCCGGCGTCCCGACCAGTTTCGCCGCCGCCGCCACGCCTTGCGCGTGATTGCCCGACGAGAAGGCCACCACGCCGCGCGTCTTCTCCGCCTCGCTCAGCCGGCTGATGCGGTTGTAGGCGCCGCGAAACTTGAAGGCGCCCGCGCATTGCAGGGTCTCGGCCTTCATCAGCACGCGGCCGCCCACACGCTCGTTCAGGGCGGGACTTTCGATCAGCGGGGTGCGGACGACGACGTCCTCGATCCGGCGGGCGGCGTCCAACACGCCTTCATAGCTGGGCAGGCGGTTCGTCATGTGCTCCCCTTAGCTCAAAGCCTATCGGGAGAGAAACGACTTGAGCCTGATCCTCGCCATCGACCAGGGCACCACCTCCAGCCGCGCCATCGCGTTCGAGGTTCGAAACGGGGACCTGCATCCTTCGTCCGTCAGCCAGATCGAGCTGGCGCAGCATTTCCCCCGCTCCGGCTGGGTCGAGCACGACGCCGCCGAAATCTGGACGGCGACGCTGCAGACCTGTCGCGAGGTCGTGCGCCAGGCGGGCGGGATCGGCCGGTTCGCCGCCATCGGCATCACCAACCAGCGCGAGACGGCGGTGATCTGGGACGCCGCGACCGGCGAGCCGCTGCACCGGGCCATCGTCTGGCAGGACCGTCGCACCGCCGACGTCACCGCCCGGCTGGCGGCGGCGGGCCACGAGGCGGCGGTGCAGGCGGCGACCGGCCTGATCCTCGACCCCTATTTCTCGGCCGCCAAGTTCGCCTGGCTGCTGGACGCCGTGCCGGGCGCGCCCGAGCGGGCAGCGCGCGGCGAGGTGAAGCTGGGCACCATCGACGCCTGGCTGATCTGGAAGCTGACCGGCGGCCGGGTCCATGCGACGGACGCGACCAACGCCGCCCGCACCAGCCTGATGGACCTGAAGACCCTGGAATGGCGCGAGGATCTTTGCGCCCTGTTCGACGTGCCGATCCAGGCCCTGCCCCGCATCGTCGGCTGCGCCGAGGTGATCGCCGAGAGCGAGCCGTCGCTGTTCGGCCGCGCCCTGCCCCTCGCCGGATCGGCCGGCGACCAGCAGGCGGCCCTGGTCGGGCATGGAGCGTTGAACCCCGGCGACGCCAAGATCACCTATGGCACCGGCGCCTTCCTGGTCGCCAATGTCGGGGCCGAACCCGTCGTCTCGACCCGGCGCCTGCTGGGCACCCTGGGCTTTGCGACGACAACGGCGACGGCGGGCCGCACCGCCTATGCGCTGGAAGGGTCGATCTTCTCGGCCGGGTCGGCGATCCAGTGGCTGCGCGACGGGGCCAGGATGATCTCGGAATCGCGCCAGTCCGAGGCGATGGCGCAGGGGTTGCCCGACAACGGCGGCGTCTATCTGGTTCCCGGCTTCACCGGCCTGGGCGCGCCGTGGTGGGAGCCCGACGCGCGCGGAACCGTGGTCGGCCTGACCCGCGATTCCGGCCCGGCCCATTTCGTCCGCGCCGCGCTGGAGGCCCTGGCCTATCAGACCTGCGACCTGCTGGACGCCCTGGCCGACGACGGCGCCCCGCCGCTGACGACGCTGAAGGTCGATGGCGGCGTCACCGCCAACAGCTTCGCCATGCAGTTCGTCGCCGACATCTGCCAGGTGGCGGTCGAACGTCCCGCCTTCCAGGAGATGACGGCCCTGGGCGCGGCGCGCCTGGCCGCCTTCGGCGTGGGCCTGATCGACGACCTGGAGCATCGCCCGGCCGAGGCCCCGGCCGTCTGGACCCCGCGGATGGAGGCAGGCGAGCGCGAGCGGCTGCTTTCCGGCTGGCGTCGCGCGGTGAAGGCGGCCATCATCGCCGCGCCCGAACGCGCGTCCTGAAGAACGCCGACGGACCAAGGGGAGACAGGATGACCGACGCCGCCATGGACCCGCAGGACGCCTTCTCCGGCACGCGCGAGGTCGATCCCCGCTACCGGCTGGACGAGGCGGCGCTGGACGCCTGGATGAAGGAGAACGTGGCGGGCTACGCCGGTCCCCTGACGCTGCGCCAGTTCAAGGGCGGCCAGTCGAACCCGACCTATGAGCTGACCACCCCCGGCCGCGCCTATGTGCTGCGCCGCAAGCCGCCGGGCGTGCTGCTGCCCAGCGCCCACGCCGTGGACCGGGAGTTCACCGTCATCTCGGCCCTGGACGCCCAGGGTTTCCCGGTCGCCCGCCCCTATGCTCTGTGTACGGACGATGCCGTCATCGGCTCGATGTTCTATGTCATGGACAAGGTCGAGGGACGGGTCTTCTGGGATTTGAAACTGCCCGGCCTGGCCCCGGCCGAGCGCCGCGCCATCTACGAGGCCCAGACCGATACGCTGGCGCGGCTGCACGCCTTCGACCCCGCCGCCATCGGCCTGGGCGACTACGGCAAGGCCGGCAACTATTTCGCCCGCCAGGTGGGCCGCTGGACCAAACAGTACCGCGCCTCCGAGATCGACCCGATCCCGGCGATGGACCGTCTGATCGCCTTCCTGCCCGACAGCCTGCCGCCCGAGGGGCCCAGCCGCATCGTCCACGGCGACTTCCGCCTCGACAACATGATCCTGGCGCCCGACGCCGCCCAGGTGCGCGCCGTGCTGGACTGGGAGCTGTCGACCCTGGGCGACCCGATGGCGGACTTCTCCTATCTGCTGATCGCCTGGGCCATTCCCGCCAGCCTGAGGAACGGCCTGGCCGGCGCGGACCTTCAGGCCCTGGGCATCCCTTCGGTGGAGGAGACGGTCGACCGCTACGCCGCCGCAACCGGCCTGCGCCCGGCGAACCTGGACTGGCTCTACGCCTACAACCTGTTCCGCCTGGCGGCCATCTGCCAGGGCATCGCCGGCCGCGTCCGCGACGGCACCGCCGCCAGCGCCCACGCCAGGACCATGGCCGCCCAGGTCGGCCCCCTCAGCGACGCCGCCTGGGGGTTCGCCCGGAAGGCGGGGGCCTGACCCATTAGGATGGCGAACAGCGCCCAGCCATCCCAATTTCTTCAGCAAGACACCGTCTTTTCAATACTTTGGATCTTGCGTTCGGCGTTCGGCGCGCCTGGGTCGTCGGGGCGACGATAATGCCGTCATGACCCAGACCCTTGCCGAACCCCGCTCCCGCCGCTCCGCCGAGACCTGGGCCGCCGCCCGCGCCGACTATCTGTCGGGCGCCGCCGCCGCCCAGGTGTGTGAACGGCATGGCCTCAGCCTGTCCACCTTCCGTTGGCGCGCCCGCACGGAGGGCTGGCGCCGCGCCGACCATCTGGTCGGTTCGCCCTTCGTGCCCCTGGACGACGAAGAGTTGGACCTGATCGACCAGGGCCTGCCTTTGAACGCCGCCGACATGGCCCGCCTGGCCTGGTCGAACGCGGCGCGCGCGATGCGCGAGGGGCGCTTGATCGAGACCCGCGGCTGGACCCGGCTTCACGAGGACCTGACCCGCATCGCCGCCGACGACGATCATCGTCGCCGCCTCCACCAGCGCTGGAGCCAGGACCCCGAAAAGGTCGTCAACCTCCCGACCGCGCCGCCGCTGCGTCCGGTGGAGGAGGACTGAATTGCACCTTATTGCACCTTGCACCCTTTTCGCCGGTGCAGTGCAATCCGCGCCCCTGCCGACTTGGGCCGCCGCCCCAAGCCTGTGGGCGTGACGGCAGCCCCGGTTTGCGGGTTCCTCACCAAGCCCCGGCCGCTTTCAGGGACGAAGACGTCCGAACCCTGAAAGTCGATGCAACCTAGTCCTTCACCGCCGCCCCGATGATGCGACGGTCGGTCTTGGCCTGGATCAGCACGGCCACGGCGTCGCCGTTCGGCGTCTCGGGCAGGGCGTAGAGCGTGGGACGGCCGCGCCATTCGCCCAGGCGCGTGACCTCGCGCACCACATTGACGTGGCGCACGGTGCGGCCGCGGTTCTCGCCCTCGCGCACCTCCACGGTCTGGACGCCGGGGGTATAGGTCACGGCCAGGACCTCGGCGCCGCCCGCCGGCGCGCGGCCCGAGCCGACGCCGACGCGGTCCCCGGTGGCGCGGAACTCGATCTCGGGCGGCCAGACCTGGCGCGCCGCCTCCTGGACGATGGCGGCCTCCAGCTCCAGCCCGCGCGCGCCCGACACCTGACGGCGGCCGTCGATGACCACCTGGGGCGTGGACACCCCGCGCTGATGCAGGGCGGCGCGATAGGCGCGCTGGCGCTCGCCGAAGGCCGGCTGGGCGAAGGTGTCGGGCCAGCCCAGATAGTCCCAGTAGTCGACGCCATAGGTCAGGGCGATCACCCCCGGTCCGGCGGCCGCCCGTTCGACCGTCGCATTGGCGTCGACGCAGCCGCCGCAGCCCTGGGCGGTGAACAGCTCCACGACCACCGGCGCGGCGCCGCGCAGCACGGCGCGCGGCCGTTCGGGACGCGCGCCCGCCGGCTGCGCCGCCGATCCGACCGTCAGCAAGGCGCAGGCCGCCGCCGTCGTTATGACCCCTGCCCGAAACTTCATGCCGACAGTCCTAGCCCTCCGTCGCCATCGCCGTCGCTCATTTTCGCGTGAGCGGCCGATCGTCGCCTCAGGCGAACTCCGCCTCCAGGTCCGCCAGGCGCGCGGCCTGGTCCTCGGCGATCAGGGCGTTCAGCACCGGGTCCAGATCGCCCTCCAGGATCTGCGGCAGGCTGTGCAGCGTCAGACCGATGCGGTGATCGGTCACGCGTCCCTGCGGGAAGTTGTAGGTGCGGATGCGCTCGGAGCGGTCGCCCGACCCGACCTGGGACTTGCGCGCGTCGGACCGCGCCGCGTCCTTGGCCTGGCGCTGCATGTCGTACAGCCGCACCCGCAGGTTCTTCATCGCCTTGTCGCGGTTCACGTGCTGCGACTTCTCCGAGCTGGTCGCCACGATGCCGGTGGGCAGGTGGGTGATCCGCACCGCCGAGTCGGTCTTGTTGACGTGCTGGCCGCCCGAGCCGGAGGCCCGGAAGGTGTCGATGCGGATGTCCTTGTCCAGGATCTCGATCTCGACGTCCTCCACCTCGGGCAGGACGGCGACCGTGGCGGCCGAGGTGTGGATGCGTCCGCCCGCCTCGGTCACGGGCACCCGCTGCACCCGGTGCACGCCGCTTTCGAACTTCAGCCGGCCGAACACGCCCTCGCCGGTGACGGTGGCGACGATCTCCTTGTAGCCGCCGGCCTCGCCCTCGGTGGCGCTGTCGACCTCGACCCGCCAGCCCCGATCCTGGGCGTAGCGCGAATACATGCGGAACAGGTCGCCGGCGAACAGGGCGGCCTCGTCCCCGCCCGTGCCGGCGCGCACCTCCAGCACGGCCGAGGCGTTCTCGTCGGCGTCGCGCGGCGCCAGCAGCAGGGCCACCCGCCGCTCCAGTTCGGGCAGCCGGTCGCTCAGGGCGCGCAGCTCCTCCTCGGCCATCGCCGCCATTTCCGGGTCGCCGGTCATGGCCTTGAGGTCGTCCGCCTCGGCCCGCGCGCGCGCCAGGCCCTGTACCGCGTCGGCGACCGGCTTCAGCTCGGCGTGTTCCTTGGACAGGCGCACGATCTCGACCCCGTCGGTCGCCGCGCCCATCCGCGCCTCCACCTCGTGGAAACGGTCGAGCACCTGATCGAGACGGGCCTGGGGCAGACGCAAGGGACGAAAGAACCTGAGCGTGGGAAAGGGAGGCGTCCATACCGCGCCGGACCGCGCCCTGTCGATGACCGGCGGCGATCAAGCCCGGCGCCGCCATTGTGATCGGGGATAACGAAGCCGTCAGCCGCGCTTCCGTCCGTCCGTTCGATGACCTAGCTGAGCCTGAGTTCATTTTCGGGGGCCGCCATGGTCGATCATTCCGCTTCGACGCCTGTCGAGCGTCTGTGCCGCCTCTACGACGACCGCATGACCGAAACCGGCGGCGACCTGTCGCCGGAGGACCTGAGGGAGCTGAAGGCCATGGCCGCCATCTATGACCTGGACACCGACCGCAGCCCGGCCGAGGTCTGGCGCGACGTTCGCGCCGTCGTCACCCGTCAGGCGCCGCGTGCGGAGGGCGACGCTCCCGCCGCCGCGGGCGACCCGCTGACGGTGATGGTGGTGGAGGACGACGCCGAGGCCGCCGCCGACCTGACCGAACTGTTGACCGAGGCGGGGCACCGCGTGGTCGGCCCCTTCCACAACGCCGCCGCGGCCGAGGCGGCGGCCGCCCTTCACCCGGTCGACATCGCCCTGCTGGACCTGAACCTGTCCGACGGCGCGACCGGCGTTGACCTGGCCTCCGACCTGACCGGCCGCTGGGACGTGCAGGTGGTCTTCATCTCGGGCGACGTGACCCTGGCCGCCCGGCACGCCGACCGGGCCGAGGCCCTGGTGCTTAAACCCTATACCGGCGCCCAGATCCTGGAAGCGGTGACGCGGTTGGGCGCCCCGGCCTGAGGCTGGGCGCGGCCAGGCGGGGCCTTGCGCCAGGGCGCGGCGCGCGCGATCACGGGCCATGCTGTCCAACCGGTCCCGCTACGCCCTGCGCGCCATGATCCACTTGGCCGGCCTGCCCGGCGGCGGCTCCGCGACCATCGCCGAGATCGCCGAGGGCGCAAGTGCGCCGCGGAAGTTCCTGGAGGCCATCCTGCTGGACCTGCGCCGGCGCCGCCTGCTGGTCTCGCGGCGGGGCCGAACCGGCGGCTACGCCCTCGCCGCGCCGGCCGACGCCATCACCTTCGCCGACGTGATCCGCGCGCTGGAGGGGCCGCTGGCGCTGGCGCCGTGCGCCTCTCGGACCGCGCCCGGCCCGTGCGAGACCTGCCCGGACGAACGGACTTGCCCGCTGCGCCCGGTGCTGAGCGAGGGTCGCGACGCCCTGGCGGCCGTGTTCGAGACGCGAACCCTTCTGCAGGCGGCAGCCAATTCTTCTCCTATTGACCCGGTAGGAAATTAGACCGCACCTTCGCCCCATCCTCCTGGAGGCGTCCATGCAAGACTTTCTGCTGTTCCTGCTCGTCGGTTTCCTGGCCCAGATCGTCGACGGCGCCCTGGGCATGGCCTACGGCGTCATCTCTTCGACCGTCCTGCTGTCGTTCGGCGTGCCGCCCGCCACAGCCTCGGCCAGCGTCCACGCCGCTGAGGTCTTCACCACCGCCGCCTCGGCCGGATCGCACGCGGCCAACCGCAATGTGAATTGGAAGCTCTTCGCCCCACTGGCGCTGGGCGGCGTGGTTGGCGGGGGCCTGGGCGCCTTCGTCCTGACCAGCGTGGACGGCGACGCGCTTAAGCCCTGGATCACCGCCTATCTGTCGATCATGGGCCTGGTCATCATCTGGCGCGCCACCAAGAAGACGCGAGAGCGCGTCTTTCCGATCAAGTTCTCGGCCCCGCTGGGACTGGTGGGCGGCTTCTTCGACGCCATCGGCGGCGGCGGATGGGGCCCTACCGTGACCACCACCATGGTCGGCACGGGCCAGGATCCGCGGGTGTCGATTGGCACCACCAATACGGCGGAGTTCTTCGTCACCTCGGCCATTTCGGCCACCTTCCTGGCCGCGCTGCTTACCGGCCACTGGGACCAGGCGGAAGGGTTCGCCTCTCACGCCATGGTCATCCTGGGGCTGATCCTGGGCGGTTTGGCCGCCGCCCCCTGGCCGGCCTCATCGCCCGCGTCGCCCCTCGCCCGGCCCTGACCTATGGCGTCGGCGTCGTGGTCCTGGTCTCGGCCGGCTATCAGGCGCTGCGGCTGTTCGGCGTATTGTAAGGCGCGTCGGCTGATATCTATGCGCCTAGCAGGAGCTCACTTTCCATCCCCCCGAGGGAGGTGACGAGTCTGCTGAATTCCTAAACGCAGCCGGCGCTTGAGCGGACCCGGTGGATGATCGCCTTGGGCGCGTGGTGCCGGTCGTAGACAAAAATCTCAGCCCTGGTAAGGCGGAACCTAGGGCTGGGGCGCGGCGCAGGCGGCGCGGACGCCCGACTGACAGGCTTTGACCTGTTCCATCCAGGCGGCGTAGTCGCGGTCGTACCTATCCTGGGCGGCGCGGGCCGCCTCGGCCTCCGCATGAGCCCGCTCTTCGGTCTGGCGCACCTCGATCTGATAGCGGGCCAGGGCGGCGTCGCGCGCCAGGCGATCCGCCTCTTCCTGTTTGGCGGCCAGCTCGTTCTGGGCCACGATCTCGGCGTTCAGCGCGCGGGTGGCGGCCAGTTCGGCCTCGGTCTGCTGACTGTCGGGCGCCCTGTGATAGGCCTCGCCGCGCGCGCGCAACAGGGCGTCGCGCGCGGCCGGATCGTGGGCGTCGGGCAAGGCGCGCTGGTCGCGATAGCCGTCAGGCGCGCGATAGGCGGTGGAGGCGGTGGGCGCGGGCGTCCTGGCCTGCGTCCCCTCCTGGGCCTGGACGGCGCCGGCGACGCCCACAATGGCGGCCAGGGTCAGACTCAGGGCTACTGACGTCTTCATCGCTTCATTCTCCCGAAGGGCGGCGGACTGGAACACTCAAGCTTGAAATGCGCAAGGTCGGAAAAGGTTGGCCAAGCCCCGATGTTCGGGCATGGTCGCGCCTTCCTCCAGCCGCCGTCGCAGCCATGATCCTGAGCACCTCGTCCGGAGATTTCCCGATCCCGCCCTCGGTGGCGCGCCGCCTGCCCAATGTGCCGGCCCTGCCCGACATGTCGGCGCCGAACGCGCGGATCCAGCTGGCGGATTTCCGCGACTGGCTGGATTCCTCGCCCGAACACGCGATCGACTACGAGCGCCTGCGCCGCTGGCATCTTGTTCAGGAAGAGTTGGCCGCGCGCGCCCGGGCCGAGAACCGCGACTTCGTCGTCAGCGAGGATGGACTGGAATAGGCCTAGGGTCCGGACTCAT
>NZ_DLMO01000081.1 GCF_002479325.1 Brevundimonas sp. UBA7534 | reverse complement strand
CATGGCTGAGCCGCTCGCGACCGCCCCGGGCCGCCTCCCCGCCCCGCCCGGCGGCGCCACCGCGGCCGGGCCCGTCGACGCCGACGCCCCGCGCCGGTCCGGCGCGTTCGTCATCGCCGCCGACCGCCGGAGGTATGCGGTCGTCGTCGCCGTGCTGGCCGCCGTCGCCGTGCTCTCCACCGCCGGGGTCCTGCTGTGGGGCAACGAGGCCGAACCCGGCTCGCGCGCGTTCTGGATGATCGCGCGGATGCGCGTGGAGTCCCTGGGCGTGATCGGGATCGTGGCGCTGTGCCACTCCTTCGCGACCGTCAGCTTCCACACGGTGACGGGCAACCGCATCATCACGCCCTCGATCATGGGGTTCGAGGCGCTCTACACCGCCGTGTCGACCGTCGCCGTGTACGTGCTGGGGGCCGCCGGCGTCGCGGTGCTGACCGGGGTGGGGCCGTTCCTCGCCCAGGCCGCGCTCATGGTGGCGCTGGCGACGGCCCTCTACTCGTGGCTGCTCTCCCGGCCCTACGGCAGCGTCCATCTGATGCTGCTCGTGGGCGTGGTGCTGGGCGGCGCGGCGATCTATCACGGGGAACTGCATGCCCGACCGGAGCACCCGAACTCGTTCGACCTGCTGAGCGCGCGGCTCTTCGGCAACATCTCCAACGCCCGGACCGAGTACGTGGCGATCGCCGCGCCCATCGCCGTCGTCGTGTGCGCGCTGCTGTGGCTGCGCTCCCGCCGCCTGAACACGGTGGCGCTCGGCGCCGACGCCGCGACCAACCTGGGCCTGCACCACCGGCGCGAGCTCATGGTGACGCTGCTGCTGGTCTCCGTGCTGATGGCCATGACCACCGCGCTCGTGGGCCCGATGACGTTCCTCGGCTTCCTCGTGGCGACGCTGGCGTACAGCCTCGTCGACACCCACGACCACCGGTTCATCCTCCCGGTGGCGGCGCTGGCCGGGTACGCGGTGCTCACGAGCGCCTACTTCGTGCTGCGGCACGTGTTCTACGCGGGAGGTGCGGTCACGGTGGTCATCGAGCTGATCGGCGGCATCACCTTCCTGGTCGTCGTGATGAGAAAGGGACGTCTGTGATCGAGCTGCGCGGCGTGGTGAAGCGCCACAGCGACGAGGTGTGCATCGGACCCGTGGACCTGGACATCCAGGCCGGGGGAGTGACCGCGCTCGTGGGGCCCAACGGGGCGGGCAAGTCCACGCTGCTGACGATGATCGGCCGGCTGCAGGACGCCGACGCCGGGACGATCGCCGTGGGCGGGCACGACATCACCACGACGCCGTCCCGGAAGATCGCGCAGACCCTGTCCATCCTGCGGCAGGAGAACCACTTCGTGACGCGGCTGACCGTGCGGCAGCTCGTGGGGTTCGGACGCTACCCGTACACGCGCGGGCGACTGACCCTGGAGGATGAGCGGCACGTGTCCGACGCGATCGACTTCCTCAACCTCGGCCCGTTCGAGAACCGGTACCTCGACCAGCTCTCGGGCGGCCAGCGGCAGCGCGTGAACATCGTGCGCGCGCTCATGGCCTCCCCGACGCTGCTGCTCGTGGACGAGCCCACCTCCGCGCTGGACCGCGAGCGCTCGGCCGCCGTCGTGGACCTGCTGGGCACGCTGACCCGCGAGGAGCAGGTGGCGACGCTCATGGTCACGCACGACCACGAGTTCCTCTCCGCCACGGACCGCACCCTGACCATGGTGGACGGGCGGCTCTCCACGGAGTGAGCCGGTGACGTCGCCGGACCCGACCCGGCCCACCGGCCCCGGACGCCCGGCGCGTCCGGGGCCCTCGCTACCCTGGAACGCATGACCCACGCCACCATCGCCCCCGCGGGCGAGACCTTCGCCCTGTCCGACGCCGTCGAGCTCGTGGAGACCGTCCGCAACGGCTTCGTCGAGTCCCGGACGGCGGGCGCCGCCGTCGTGACGGGCCCGGACGGGCGGATGCTGGCCGCCCTCGGCCCCGCGGACGCCCTGATCTACCCGCGGTCCACGCTGAAGCCGTTCCAGGCCATCGCGTCGCTGCGCCACGGGGCGGCGCTGGCAGGTGAGGCCCTGTCCATCGCGTGCGGCTCGCACCGGGGCACGCTCCGGCACCAGGCGCTGGCCGAGCGCATGCTCGCGGACGCCGGCCTCGACGCGTCCGCCCTGCGGTGCCCGCCGGCCTGGCCCGCGGACACCTCCGAGGTCGTGGCCCAGGTCCGCGCCCTGGTCGATCAGGGGGTCAGGGAGGTGGTGCTGACCGGCGTCGACCTGACCAGCTGGGGCGCCGACCTGCCCGGCGCGCCGCCGCTGGGGCGGCTGGTCCAGCGCATCCTGAAGCTGGTTCCCGACCTGCCGCGCCTGCGCCTGTCGTCGATCGACGCCGCCGAGATCGACGACGCCCTGCTGGACGCTTTCGCCACGTCCGAACGGCTGATGCCCTATCTGCACCTGTCGCTGCAGCACGGCGACGACCTGATGCTGAAGCGGATGAAGCGGCGCCACCTGCGCGCCGACGCCCTGGCCCTGGTCGCGCGCGTCCGCGCCGTGCGGCCCGATGTCGCCTTCGGCGCCGACCTGATCGCCGGCTTTCCCACCGAGAGCGAGGGGGCCTTCGCCAATCTGCTGTCGCTGGTCGACGAAGCCGGCCTGGCCTTCGTCCACGCCTTTCCCTACAGCCCCCGCCCCGGCACGCCGGCCGCGCGGATGCCCCAACTGCCGCGACCGACGGTCAAGGCCCGGGCGGCGGCCCTGCGCCAGGCAGGCGAGCGCGCCCTGGACCGGCATCTGCGGGCCCAGGTCGGCCGCACCGTGCAGGCTTTGGTTGAGAACGGCGGCCAGGCCCGCGCGCCGGATCATTCGCCGATCGTCTTCGAGGGCGCGCCCGGCGCGCTGGCAACCCTGATCCTGAGCGGCGTGGACAGCGCGCGCCTGACCGCGACGCCGGCCGTTGGCGGAAATCCGCACGCCGGCTGAGGCCTGGATCACCTTTTCCGCACAGGCGGGGGCGTTTCGGCCCCCGCGCGGCGACCTCAGGGCCTGTATGGTTGTCGCGCCCCGCCCGCCGCTCTAGGAACGAAGGACCAATCAGAAACGCCGCGCCGGAAACGCCCCGAAGCCATGCCCGACCAGACCGACAAACAGACCTTCTCCGACGAAGAGGCGCTGGACTTCCACCGCATCCCGACGCCGGGCAAGATCTCGATGGCCCCGACCAAGCCGATGGCGACCCAGCGCGACCTGTCGCTGGCCTATTCGCCGGGCGTGGCCGTGCCGGTGCGCGCCATCGCCGAGGACCCGGACCTGGCCTACGACTACACGTCCAAGGGCAATATGGTCGCCGTCATCTCCAACGGCACCGCCATCCTGGGCCTGGGCAACCTGGGCCACATGGCCTCCAAGCCGGTGATGGAGGGCAAGAGCGTCCTGTTCAAGCGCTTCGCCGACGTCGACAGCTTCGACGTGGAGGTCAAGACCACCGACCCGGACGAGTTCGTCACCGTGGTCAAGAACATCGGCGACACCTGGGGCGGCATCAATCTGGAGGACATCAAGTCCCCGGAATGCTTCGTCATCGAGAGCGAGCTGCAGGATCTGCTGGACATTCCCGTCTTCCACGACGACCAGCACGGCACCGCCATCATTTCGACCGCCGGCCTGATCAACGCCGTCCACATCGCCGGCAAGAAGATGGACGAGGTCAAGGTGGTGCTGTCCGGCGCCGGCGCGGCGGGCCTGTCGTCCATCGCCCTGATGAAGGCCGCCGGCGTGAGGGCCGAGAACACCGTGATCTGCGACCGCGACGGCGTTGTCTACAAGGGCCGCGAGCACGGCATGGACCAGTGGAAGGCCGCCCACGCCACCGACACGCCGTTCCGCACGATGGCCGAGGCCATGGTCGGCGCCGACGTGGTGCTGGGTCTTAGCGCGAAGGGCGCGATCACCAAGGAGATGGTGGCCTCCATGGCCCCCAATCCGATCATCTTCGCCATGGCCAACCCCGATCCCGAGATCACGCCCGAGGACGTCAAGTCGGTGCGGTCGGACGCCATCATCGCCACCGGACGGTCCGACTACGTCAACCAGGTCAATAACGTCCTGGCCTTCCCCTATCTGTTCCGCGGCGCCCTGGACGTGCGCGCGCGCCGGGTGAACCACGAGATGAAGGTGGCCTGCGCCCAGGCGCTGGCGGCGCTGGCGCGCGAGGACGTGCCCGACGAGGTCGCCGCCGCCTATCGGGGACGCAAGCTGAAGTTCGGCCCCGACTACATCATCCCGACGCCGTTCGACCCGCGCCTGATCTGGTACATCCCGCCCTTCATCGCCCAGGCGGCGATGGACACGGGCGTGGCGCGCCGGCCGATCGAGGACATGGATGCCTATCGCCACAGCCTGCGTTCGCGCGTCGATCCGTCCGCCGCCCTGATGCAGAAGATCACCTCGGCGGTGCGCGGCGGCCCCAACAAGCGCGTCGTCTTCGCCGAGGGCGAGGAGCCGGCCGTCATCCGCGCCGCCTGGGCCTTCAAACAGGCCGAACTGGGCACCCCGATCCTGGTCGGCCGCGAGGATCTGATCCACCAGAACGCCGCCGAGGCGGGCCTGAGCTTCGACGAACTGGGCATAGAGATCACCAACGCGCGGGTCTCCGGCTGCAACGCCGAATACACCGACTGGCTGTACGAGAAGCTGCAACGCCGGGGCTATCTGCGCCGCGACGTGCAGCGGATGATCAACCAGGACCGCAACTATTTCGCCGCCACCCTGGTCGCCCAGGGCCGCGCCGACGCCATGGTCGCGGGCGTGACCCGCAACTTCAACATGGCGCTGAAGGAGGTCCAGCGCGTGCTGGACGTGGACGACACCCTGATCGGCCTGTCGATCCTGCTGGCCAAGGGACGCACCCTGTTCGTGGCCGACACCTCCATCCACGAACTGCCCGACGCCCAGGAACTGGCCGAGATCGCCATCAAGGCCGCCGACACCGTGCGCCGCCTGGGCCGCAATCCGCGCGTCGGCTTCCTCAGCTACTCCACCTTCGGCAACCCCCCCGGCGACCGGGGCGAGAAGGTGCGCGAGGCGATCCGCATCCTGGACAGAAAGGGCCTCGATTTCGAATACGAAGGCGAGATGCCGCCCGAGGTGGCGCTGGACCCCAAGGGACACCCGGCCTACGCCTTCAACCGCCTGAGCAGGCCGGCCAACACCCTGGTCATGCCCGCCATCCATTCGGCCGCCATCTCGACCAAGCTGGTCCAGGCGCTGGGCGGCGCGACCCTGATCGGGCCGCTGCTGGTGGGCCTGGAAAAGCCGGTTCAGATCGTGTCGCTGGGGGCCTCGGTCAACGAGATCCTGACCGGCGCCACCTTCGCGGCCTACGACGCCGGCCCCGCGTTCCAGGGCACGGGCCTGACCTCGGCGCCGCCGCCGCCGGCCGCCCTGGCCGAGCGGGACGCGGACTGAGCTTGAACCGGGCGTTCCCGGCGCGCAGGCTGAGCGCATGACCGAGGCCGCGCTTTTTCCGCCCGCCGCCCCGCCGCTCCGGCGGGTCGAGCCGGGCCTGTATCTGGTCGCCACCCCGATCGGGAACCTGCGCGACATGACGCTGAGGGCGCTGGACGTGCTGGCGGCGGCCGACCTGGTGCTGGCCGAGGACACCCGCGTCACCGCCAAGCTGCTGTCGGCCTATGGGCTGAAGGCCAGGCTGGAGCGCTGCGACGACCACGC
>NZ_DLMO01000082.1:10325-10574 GCF_002479325.1 Brevundimonas sp. UBA7534 | reverse complement strand
GAGACCCAAGGCGGCGCGGACCAGATGCGCCGCCTCGACCAATTTCATCAACGCGAGGCGACGGTTGGCCGGGTCACGGCCGCCGCCCTCGACCAGGCCAGGAGCGCCGTCGATGCCCATCAGCCCCTTGAAACCGATCGCGCCGATCGCCTGCGTCGTCATGACGGCGAGCTGTGCGGGATCGCCCCCGACCTTGACGGCTGCGCCGGTGCGGCTGGTGCTGCCGGAAGCGGCGACGCGGCCGTGCGC
>NZ_DLMO01000082.1:9855-10182 GCF_002479325.1 Brevundimonas sp. UBA7534 | reverse complement strand
GGCGACCTGGAGGCGGCCTATGCGGCGCGCGGCGGACAGATCGTGGCCTGTGACGCGGCGCGCCGGCTGGCGGTCCAGACGCTTCTGGCCGAGCGGGCCCTGCAGGACCGGGCGCGCGACGCCGACTGACCCTCCGCCCGGCAGCTTCGACCCGGCAACTTCTGCCGCGAAGGGGGAGAAGCTTGCCCGGCGTCAGCGAGGAGGCATCTGGGAGGTGACCTTTTTTCAATGGGTTAGCGGAATGACGGGCGCGACGGGGCCTGGCCTCGGCCTTGCTCCTGGAAGACCGAGCAAAAGGCTCCCGGCCGCCAAAATGGCGTCGGACAT
>NZ_DLMO01000082.1:0-9720 GCF_002479325.1 Brevundimonas sp. UBA7534 | reverse complement strand
AAGGACAGCCAAAATGGCTAACAACAGCATCAACGTGAACGCCGGCGCCCTCGTGGCCCTGCAGAACCTCAACGCGACCAACCGTTCGTTGGCCGTGACGCAGAACCGTGTCAGCACGGGACTGGCCGTGGCGACGGCCAAGGATAATGGCGCCATCTTCGCCATCGCCACCAATCAACGCGCCGAACTGGGCGCCCTGAACTCGGTGCGTCAGTCGCTGCAACGCGGCCAGTCGATCGTCGACGTGGCCCTGGCGGCCGGCGACACCGTGGTGTCCGCCCTGACCGAGATGAAGGCGCTGGCCGTCGCGATCGAGGCCGGCGGCTCGACCGCCACGACCGACGCGCTCCAGGCCGACTACGACGCCCTGCAGGCCGAGATCGACGCGGCCCTGGCCGGGGCCAACTTCGACGGCGTCAACCTGTGGACCGACGGCGCGGTGAACAGCGTCATCACCGACACGGGCGGCACCACCTACGACATCGGCTTCGCCGCCGCCGTGGACCCCACGCCCACAGCCGCCACCGCCGCGGCCGTGCAGACGACGATCGAATCCTTCACCGCCAGCCTGGCCACCATCGGCACCCAGTCCAAGTCGCTGGAACGCCAGACGACCTTCAACAGCAAGATCCAGGACGCGGTGGAAGCCGGCATCGGCAACCTGGTGGACGCCGACCTGGCCAAGGAAAGCGCCCGCCTGACCGCCCTGCAGACCAAGCAACAGCTGGGCGTGCAGGCCCTGTCGATCGCCAACTCGTCCAGCCAGATCCTGCTGGGCCTGTTCCAAGGCTGATCCCTGGCGCCGCAGGGCGCCTGACCTTTGCAAAGGCGGCCGGACTCGGGTTCGGCCGCCTTTTTGCTTGTCCGGCAGTTCGTGCCGGGCAGATTTTGCCGGGCGCCCGGCAGACCTTGCCGCTGACCCGGCACTTCCTGCCGCGACCTTAACGTAAACGCCGATATAATGTCGTAAAATCAGTGAGATACAGAGGCGCGGCGCTGGCCCGTTAAGGTTCGCCGTGGCCCGGCATTTGCTTCCATGGAGGTGGGCAAAAGGCCCCCGGCCGTCAAAACGACGCCGGACACCACGAAGTGAAGAAGGACAGCCAAAATGGCTAACAGCATCAACACGAACTATGGCGCCAACGTCGCGCTGCAGTCCCTGAACGCCACCAGCCGGGCGCTCGCCACCACCCAGAACCGCGTCAGCACCGGTCAGGCCGTCTCCTCGGCCAAGGACAACGGCGCGCTCTTCGCCATCGCCACCAACCAGCGCGCCGAACTGGGCTCGCTGACCTCGGTCAAGCAGTCGCTGCAACGCGGCCAATCGATCGTCGACGTGGCCCTGGCGGCCGGCGACACCGTCATCTCGGCCCTGACCGAAATGAAGTCCCTGGCGGTGGCCATCGAAGCCGGCGGCTCGACCGC
This sequence comes from Brevundimonas sp. UBA7534, assembly GCF_002479325.1. Lineage (GTDB taxonomy): Bacteria > Pseudomonadota > Alphaproteobacteria > Caulobacterales > Caulobacteraceae > Brevundimonas. Next base: position 8,295 of record NZ_DLMO01000082.1, on the reverse strand, counting down.
CACGACCACGGCTCTGCAAGCCGACTATGACGCCCTGCAGACCGAAATCGACAACGCTCTGGCCGGCGCCAACTTCGACGGCGAGAACCTGTGGACCGCTTCGGTCGACGTGATCTCCGACACCGCTGGCACGACCTACACCGTGGGCATGGCGGCTCCGGCCGACGCGACGCCCGCGGGCGCCACGGCCGCCGAAGTGCAGACCGCCATCGAGGCCTTCACGGCCGACCTGGCGACCCTGGGCACCCAGTCGAAGTCGCTGGAGCGTCAGACCGCCTTCACCAGCAAGATGGAAGACGCCCTGGAAGCCGGCATCGGCAACCTGGTGGACGCCGACCTGGCCAAGGAAAGCGCCCGCCTGACGGCCCTGCAGACCAAGCAACAGCTGGGCGTGCAGGCTCTGTCGATCGCCAACTCGTCGAGCTCGATCCTGCTCGGCCTGTTCCGCTAAGACGAACGGCCGGAACGGTCCGCGTGATCGTTCCGGCCGACCTCTTGCGCTAGAGGAGCGCGGTCGAGGCCGCGCCTGGAGCCATGTCCAACTATGTCGCGAGTGTAGCCAGCGTATCCCCAGCCGTCGAAGTCGCCGCCACCGTCCCCGCGCCCCTGTCCGCCGTCCCGGCGACGCAAGCGCGAAACGACAACGTCGACATCAGTCGAATGCGGCTGACCATAGAGGCGACCCCCGAGGGCCGCTTCATCTATAAGGTTCTGGACCGGGTCACCGGCGAGGTGATCCGTCAACTGCCGCGTGAGGAGGTCGAACGGCTGAACGCCGACCCGACCTATCGTGGCGGCAAGGTGGTCGACACAACCATCTGAGCGGTTCGGACCCTTTGATGTCCCGTCGCCGGCGTCCGCCGCGCGGCGCGATCGGCGTCGCCGGATCGTTAACCATACGCTCACGACTCATGGTTAATTCTGCTTCGAACAGAAGTTCCGAGGCTCGAAGCCATGACCACCAGCATCCATACCAACGCCTCGGCGCTCGTGGCGCTGCAGAACCTGAACCGCACGAGCGACCAGCTCGCGGCGACGCAAAGCCGCGTGAACACGGGGCTGAAGGTTCAGGGCGCCAAGGACAATGCGGCGGTCTGGGCCGTGGCCCAGGCGCAGCGCGCCGACAAGGGATCGCTGGAGTCGGTGACCACCAGCCTGAACCGCGCCACCTCCATCGCCGACGTTTCCCTGGCGGCGGGCGAACAGATCTCGGACATTCTGGTGGAGCTGAAGCAGAAGGCGACCGCCGCCGCCGACCCCAGCGCCACCGCCGCCACCCGCGCCTCGTACAACGCCGAGTTCCAGTCGCTGGTCGCGTCCATCGACTCCTTCGCCAAGAACGCGATCTTCGACGGCGCCAACATCCTGGACGGCACGGCTGCGGCCCCGCTGGACTTCCTGGCCAGCGCCGATGGCGCCGAGACCATTTCACTGGACCCGCAGGACCTCTCCGCGGCGGGCCTGGGCCTTGATACGCTGGACCTGGAGACCGACGCGGCGGCTGCGCTGACCGCCGTGACCCAGGCCATCACCGACAGCAGCGCCCGCCTGGCGGACCTGGGCGCGCAGGCCAAGCAGATCGAGCGGCACACCGTCTTCGTCAGCAAGCTGTCGGACTCGCTGGAGACCGGCATCGGCAACCTGGTCGACGCCGACCTCGCCAAGGAAAGCGCGCGGCTCCAGGCCTTGCAGGTCCAGCAGCAGCTGGGCGTCCAGGCGCTGTCGATCGCCAACCAGGCGCCGCAGGTGATCCTGTCGCTGTTCCAGGGCTGAGACCCGGCTTAACCCCGCGTTATCCCGGCTTGGCGCAAGAATGAGGCGCGGAGCCGCATGATGATCGACAACAGCTACCTGCTGGGCCTGTTCGGGACGTCGACCACCACGACGTCGGGCGCCGGCGCGAGCGTCACGACCGCGACCAAGAAGACCCAGCCGACCGCGCCCTGGTCCAATCCTCAGACGGCGTCCAAGCCCAGCGATCTGGTGCGATCGGCCCTGGCCGGCCGACGGCTGATCAACGAAGGCGCCGTTAACCTGGACCTGGCCGGCGCCTCGGCCGACTACACGCGCCTCTTCGCCCTCTACAAGGGTCTGGAAACGCTCAGCGCCCTGGCCGACCGCGCCGGAGAGCGGGGGTTGAGCGCCATCGAGCTGGCCCAGACGCAGAAGCGCTTCGCCAGCGGCCTTCAGGAAGTCAGCGACTGGCTGTCGACCACCAAGTTCGAGGGCATCGACCTGGTGCAGGGCGTGTCGTCGACCAAGATCAAGACCACGGCGGGGATCGAGAAGTCCTCGACCACCTTCGTTTCCCAGCCCGTCCACATCGGCGCGATAAGCGAGCCGGTGGCGGCCTTCGAGGGCGACGTTCGGTTCACCATGACCGTGGGATCGCAATCGATCCAGATCGACCTGGCCGACATGGGCGACACGCCCCGCACCTTCGGCGTGGTCGTGCAGCACATCAACGCCAAGCTGGACGACGCCGGCGTCTCCACGCGGGTGACCTACGAGCAGATTCCCGGCGAGGCCAAGACGGTCAAGAGCGGCGACAAGACCATCACCCTGCCGGCGGGCCCCGACCAGTGGGCCTTCAAGATTCAGGGCGCGATAGGCGAGACCGTGTCCTTCGCCGCCGACGCGGTCTCGGACGCGGTCTATGTGACGCAAGGGGTGGGGACCAAGGGCGTCGACCAACTGCTGAAGTTTCAGGCCGACGGCGGATCCGCGCCCGCCCCGGTGGCGCGGGCGGGCGACGCCTTCGCGGTCGAGGGGCAGGTGGGCCAGACCGCGCTGCCGGAGGGCGTCGGGAGCGTGCGGGCCAGCGCGACGGCGGCCGACGGCTCGCTGTGGGTCGTGGCGGACCTGACCGCGGGCGACGCCAACCAACCGATCAAGGGCAAGAGCGACGTCGCCCTGATGAAGTTCGATTCCGCGGGCAATCTGGTCTCGACCCGTCTGCTGGGCGCCGCCAGCGAAGCCAGCGGCTTCGCCATCGCCGTGGCCGACGACGGCCGCGTCGCCGTCGCGGGTTCGGTCACGGGCGCGCTGGAGCCGGGCAAGAGCGGCGCCGATCAGACGGTGGCCGACAGCTTCGTCACCGTCTTCGACGCCAGCGGCGCCGAACTGTGGACCCAGAGGCGCGGCGCCAAGGCCGAGGACGAGGCGACCGCCGTCAGCTTCGGCGCGGACGGCCAGGTCTATGTCGCCGGCCGCGCCCGATCGGCCATGCCGGGCGCGACGGCCCTGGGCGGCTGGGATGGCTATCTGCAGACCTTCTCCGAATATCAGGCGACGCCGATCGCGCCGGTCCAGGGCCTGGCCGGGGCGGTGGCGCAGTTCGGCGGGGCAGGCGACGATTCCGTCCAGGCCATGACGGTCTCGGGTTCGGACCTCTACACGGCCGGGGTCGAGAACGGCCGCATGGTGGTGCGCCAGTTCACCCTGGGCCAGGACGGCGCGCCGGTCCTGGCGGCGACCCGCGACCTGGGGCTGGCGCAAGGGAGCATCGCCGGGATCGCGGTCGACAACGGCCGGGTCATCCTGACAGGCCAGACCGAGAACGCCGCGCTGGACCTGGGCGCACCCACCACGGCCCACGCTGGCGGATCGGACGTCTTCATCGCCGTGATGTCGGCCGACCTGCAGCCGGCGGCCAGCGATCGCCTGACCTATGTGGGCGGAGAGGGGGACGACACCGCCGCCGACGTCGTGGTCAAGGACGGCAAGGTCTGGATCACCGGCGCCAATCGGGCGGCCGGCGCCTCCGACGCCGATCCCAGTCAGGGCTATCTGTCGCGCCTGGACCCCGAAACGGGCGCGGTGGAGTGGAGCCGCACCTGGACCGCCGACAACGCGCAGGCGCGTCCGGCGACGATCGCCGTCGCCTCGGGCGGGGCCAGCGTTCTGGATCGGCTGGGCCTGCCGCAGGGCGAGATCGCCCAGACCAACGCCAAACTGCTGACCCAGGCCACCGCGCTCAGGGTCGGGGATCAGTTCACCGTCACGCCCGGCAACGGCGCCCGGGCGGTCACGGTGGAGATCACGGCCAAGGACACGCTGGACACCCTGGCCAAGAAGATCGTCAACGCCTCCAGCCGCCAGCTGAAGGTGAGCGTCGTCACCGACAAGACCGCGCCGTTCATGCAACGACTGGAGATCACCGCCGAGAGCAACAAGGCCGGCGCCGTCATCTCCTCGGGCGCGCCGGGCAAGGACGCATTGGGCGCGCTGGGCCTGACGCCGGGGCTGATCTCGACGACCTCGGGCGCCGAATCGAAGGACCGGAAGGCCTATGGTCTGAGCCTGCCCAGCGCCCTGACGCTGAACGGCAAGGAGGCGATCAAGTCCGCCATCGACGCGCTGGCCAGCGCCATCTCCACCGTCCGGTCGGCCTACAAGGGCCTGGGGCCGCAGACGACAGCCGCCATCACGAACAGCCTGACCGGCAAGGGCGGTTCGACGGCCTATTACAACACACAGGCGGCCAACTTTCAGGCGGCGCTGGCGCGGCTCAGCACGACGGCCTGAGCCCCTGTTGACGGTTGACGCCCGGCGCCGGGTCGGGGTTATTGACCCTCCCCCTTCGTGAAAGCCGTCGCATGGCCCTTCCTAAAGACAATCGCGTGATCATCGGCGTGGGCGCGGCCGTGGTCGTGGCCGCCGCCGTGGCGCTGGCCCTGGTCTTCACCGGCGGAGATCAGCCTGACGAGGCGCCGCCGGCGTCGAAGGGCGGGCTGGTCGTGGATCTGGCCGAGGCGCCGTCGCTGGAGCCGACGCGCGAACTGCGCTGCTTCGTTGATGGCCAGTTCGTCGGCATGGCCACCCTGGCCGACTGCGCCCGGCGCAACGGGCTGGCGACCGACGCGCTGGACGTGGGGTTGGACGAGACAGGCGCGCTGGCCGCTGCGCCCACCGCCGCCTTCGCGCCGCCGCCCGAACTGCCGCCGGTCGAAATGGCCGAAGCCGCGCCGGCCCCATCGCCCGACGTCGCGGCGCCGCGTCCCGCGCCGTCGCCGGCGCCGAGCGCCACGCCCTGCCTGCGCCATACGGGGTCCGACTGGCGCGTGCTGTCGACGGGCATGAGCCTGAACGCCTGCGTCCAGGCCCTCTATGCGGGAACCTGCGTGCGTCCGGGCGAGGCCCAGTACGGGCGCTGGGGCGACACCACCCTGCGCCTGGTGCCGCGCCGTGTTGAACAATCGGCCGACAATACGCGTTTCCGCACCCTGGCCGAACAGGATCGCAACTGCCAATTCCCGGGTCTGAACTGATGCGCGTTCCCGTCACGCTCGCCGCCTTCGCCGCCGCCGCTCTGGTCGGGGCATGCAGCCAGGGTCCCGATTTCGATTTCGAACCGGGGGTCTGCTATTTCGTCGCCCAGCCCGAAGGCGCGCCGCCGCGCCTGGAGGTGGTGGCGCGCGACCAGGCCCAGATCGAATTCTGCGCCGCGCGCCTGGAAGAGATGCGGCTGAAGTTCCTTCGCATGGGCGGATCGAACCAGGAGATCGTCGGCGCCTATCAGGGCCGGTTCATCTTCATCGACCGCGAAGGGGTGAAGATCGGACAGAGCCTGGACGGCAGCCGCTTCTTCGCCATGGCGCGCACCGGCGACGGCCGCCTGGCCATTCCCGGCGCCATCGCCCGCGACGACACGGGCCGTCCGGTCGCCGTCGCCCCCGCGCCCGAGGGCCAGTAAGGCCAGGGTTGCGTCGTTCGAACAAAGGTGGAACATTCGTTAATCCACCGGTTTGACGCGGGCGATGTCGAATGCGGGGTGGCGGGCGGCCTCCCGGCGCCTAAGACATCGGGCTGAATTGCGGGCAAGGCGACCGAGTCGTCGGCTCATACGAGAAGGAAGTTTCCATGGCGGGCAGCGTCAACAAGGTCATTCTGGTCGGCAACCTGGGCCGCGACCCCGAGATCCGGTCGATGCCGAACGGCGACCGTATCGCCAACCTGTCCATCGCCACGTCCGAAACCTGGCGCGACAAGTCTTCGGGCGAGCGCAAGGAAAAGACCGAGTGGCACCGCGTCGTCATCTTCAACGACAACATCGTCAAGGTGGTCGAGAACTATGTGAAGAAGGGCTCGACCGTCTATATCGAGGGCGCGCTGCAGACCCGCAAATGGACCGACCAGCAGGGCGTCGAGAAGTACACGACCGAGATCGTGGTCAGCCGCTTCAAGGGTGAACTGACCATGCTGGGCGGCCGTTCGGACGGTGCCTCGCAGGGCGGCGGCTACGGCGGCGGCCGCGGCGACGACGACTATTCCTCGGGCTTTTCGACCGGCGGGGCCAACAAGCCGTCCGGTCCCAAGGAAAGCTACGACCTGAACGACGACATTCCCTTCTAGGTCGGGACTTCCCGACACGAAACGTCGGGTCATCCGATGTGAGCGGACGGGGGCGTCGGGCCGTGCCATAGCGCCATGATGACCGCCCCCGCCGCGCCCGCTCCCGCCGCCTCCAGGCCGCATCCGCTGACCGGGCTGGAGATCGCCGCCATTCTGGCGATCATCGTCACCTGGGGCGTCAACAACGCGGCGGGCAAGCTGGCCACCGAGACGATGCCGCCGCTGCTGGTCGGGGCGCTGCGGTTCGGCGTCGCGACCCTCTGCCTGGCCCCCTTCGTCCGGCCGCCCTTCCCGGATTGGCGCAGCCTGCTGCTGATCGTCGTGGTGGGGGGCGCCCTGCAGTACGGTTTGCTCTACGTCGCCTACTCGCTGGCCACGGACATCACGCCGGTGACGGTGGCGAACCAGCTGTGGATTCCGCTGACGACCCTGTTCGCCTTCCTGTTGCTGAAGGAAAGACTGGGCAGGGCGGCCCTGGCGGGAATGGTGGTGGCCTTCGTCGGCGTGGCCTGGATGATGCTGGACGCCCACGCCATCCAAGACTGGCGCGCCATCCTGGTCGGGATCGCCGCCGGCGCGGCCTGGGCCCTGACGACGGTGGTGGCGCGGCGCACCACCTCGATTCCGCCGTTGAAGATGCAGGGCCTGCTGGCGGCCGGCACGCTGCCGATCCTGGCGTTCGGCTCAGCGGTGTTCGAGCATGGCCAGGTCGAGGCGGTGCGACACGCGCAGCCCCTGGTCTGGGCCGCCCTGCTATGGGCGGGGATCGTATCGTCGGTCATGGCCACGACGTTGCTGTTCTGGCTGGTGCAGAGGCGCGAGGCCGGGCGGGTGACGCCCTATCTGCTGGCCACGCCGGTGGTGACCATCCTTATCGGGTGGGCCGTCATGGGCGACGTGCTGACGCCGCAGATCCTGACGGGGGCCGCCATCGCCATGGGCGGGGTCGCCGTGGTGGCCCTGGCCGAACGGGGCTTGCGCGCCGGGGCCGCCAAGGCTTGATCTAGGCGCTTCTCGAGAGGAGCCTGGTCATGCGCAATTCCCTGGACGCCGACCGTCTATCCCACCGGTGGTTCGGGCGATCGCACGCCGAACTGGACGAGGATGAGCGGCGGGTGCTGGACCGGACCGCCGCGCGGCGCCCGATCACGCGCGACACCAACGAGGCCTTCGCCGACAAACTGTCTTTCGGCGATCGCCTGGCGGATCGTGTGGCCAGCTTCGGCGGCTCCTGGACCTTCATCAGCGCCTTCGGGGTGTTCCTGGCGGTATGGGCGGGACTGAACTTGGCCCTGGGGCGGGGGGCGTTCGACCCGTACCCCTTCATCTTCCTGAACCTGATGCTGTCGATGCTGGCGGCGATCCAGGCGCCGATCATCATGATGAGCCAGAACCGGCAGTCGGCGAAGGACCGGCTGGATGCGGCCAACGACTATCAGGTCAACCTCAAGGCCGAGATCGAGATTATGGCCCTGCACGAGAAGCTTGACGAACTGCGCGACCGCCAACTGGGCGAGATGATCCTGAAGCAGCAGGAGCAGATCGACATGCTGACGCGTCTGCTGACGGAAAAGGGCCGCTGACGACGCCAGCGGCCCCTGCGGGTTCGGTCTGGGGCGAACTCAGCTGGCGCTGAGCGCCGCGCAGGCCACGCGGTCGCCCGCACCGCCGATGGGCTGGGTGCTGTGGTCGTCGGCGTTGGCATGGATGATGATGGCCGAGCCGTCCTGATCCCACAGCCACTGGCCGGGCCCCTCCGCCGAGATGCGCGCGCGGGTGGTGAACAGTTCGGCGTTCACCTTGCCGTCGGCGCCGGCGTAGATGTTGGGCAGATCGCCGTCGTCGGGGCCGTTGGGGTTGAGCAGGCCGTGCGGCGCCTTGGGCTCGGCGTGGTTGATGTGGGCGCCGGACGAGGTGAAGGGCGCCTCGCAGGTTCCCGTG
>NZ_DLMO01000083.1 GCF_002479325.1 Brevundimonas sp. UBA7534 | reverse complement strand
GCCCGAACCACTGACGGAGGGGGACCGGTCTCAGGCCGCTCCCGAGGCGCAATGACGGGCGATGAAGGCCTCGTGGGTCGGCATCGCCCGCGCCGTCTTGTCGATCACGGCGCGCAAACCCGCCAGCCGCTGATCCAGGGCGCCCTCGTCCATCGCATCGGCGAGCGGGTCGTGGCCCTGCGGCTGGATATTCTGGCCGATCAGCACGGCGACCCAGCTGGCTTCGCTGAACAGCTCGTCCCCTTCGCGGAAGATGCGGCCGCCCGCGCGGAACAACTCGATGCGCCGCGCCAGCGTCTCGGGGATCGGCATCTGCGAGACGTGGCGCCAGAAGGCTGTGTCGTCGCGCTGGGTCGCCTTGTAGTGCAGGATGATGAAGTCGCGAATCTGTTCGAACTGAACCTGCGACAGCCGGTTGAAGGTGTCGCTGAGCGCGGGGTCGAAGGCCTTGTCCGGGAACAGGGCCAGCAGCTTGGACACGCCGCTCTGGATCAGGTGGATGCTGGTCGACTCCAGCGGCTCCAGAAAGCCGGACGACAGGCCCAGGGCGACGCAGTTCTTGACCCATTGCTGCCGACGGCGGCCCGTGGTGAACCGCAGGGCGCGCGGCTCCGCCAGGGGGGCGCCGTCCAGGCCGTCCAGCAGGGCGGTCTCAGCCGCCGCGTCGCTGGTGAAGCCGCTGGCGTAGACGTGTCCGTTGCCGGTGCGGTGCTGCAGCGGGATACGCCAGCGCCAACCCGCGGCGTCGGCGGTCGAGCGCGTATAGGGCGTCAGAGGCTCGACGCGGGCTGACGGGACCGCCAGGGCGCGGTCGCAGGGCAGCCAACGGCTCCAATCCTCGTAGCCGGCGCCCAGGGCCTGTTCGATCAGCAGGCCGCGAAACCCCGTGCAGTCGATGAAGAAATCGGCGTCCAGACGCCGGCCGTCGGTGAGAACGACGGCGTCGACGAAGCCGTCCTCGGGGCGAAGCAGAACCTGGGCCACCTTGCCCTCGATGCGTTCGACGCCGCGCGCCTCGGCGAAGCGGCGCAGATAGGCGGCGTAGAGGCCGGCGTCGAAATGGTAGGCGTGCCGAAGGCTGGACAGGACGGTGCGGGGGTCCGGGCTGGCCGGGGTGAACCGGTTCAGCCGGGCCGCGACGGCGGACAGGCAGTAGTCGTCCAAGGAGCCGGCGCCCGCCTGGCGCCGCCTGAGCCAGTACTGGTGAAACTTCACCCCTTCCAGGTCCATGCCGAACGCGCCGAACGGATGGATGTAGCGGTCGCCCCGGCGCCCCCAATCGACGAATTCGATGCCGAGCTTGAACGTGCCTTGCGTCGAGCGCAGGAAATCCGCCTCATTGATCCCGAGCAGCGCGTTGAAGCTGGCCAGGGGCGGGATGGTCGCTTCGCCCACGCCGACCGTGCCGATCTCTTCGGACTCGACCAGGCGCACGCGAACGCCGGGGGGAAGCCGCGTCAGGGCCGCCGCCGCCATCCACCCCGCCGTTCCGCCGCCGACGATCAGGACCTCGCGTATCTGGTTGGGGTTCATGGTTTTTTCTTCAATTTCCTGGGCGTGGCGGGCGCGCGAGGCGCGTCCGCCGCGAGCGGCGTCACATTGACGCTATCCGTCAGTCATGTTAATGGCATTGATTGACAGCGCTGTCAGCTGTCCAAGAACATATCTCTCTGGGGGGATTCATGCGCGACACCATTTCCTTGGCGCCTTTCGACCTGCGCGGTCGCGGGCTGATGTGCGGCGTCTCGGCGCTCGCGTTCGGCGCGATGCTGCTGGCCGGTCCGGCGGCGGCCCAAACCACCGACGAGACGCAGGAGCCGGAGGTCGAGCAGACCGCCCCATCGGGCGATGTGGCCGAGGTCGGCGAAGTCGTCGTCACGGGCATCCGCGCCAGCCTTCGCAACGCCCAGAGCATCAAGGAGAACGCGGACGTCTTCGTGGACGCCGTGACGGCCGACGATATCGGCGCCCTACCGGACCGGTCGGTCACCGAGGCGCTGCAGCGCGTGCCCGGCGTGTCGATCAACCGCTTCGCCGGCGCCAGCGACCCGGATCACTTCTCGGTCGAGGGCTCGGGCGTGGTGATCCGCGGCCTGAACTTCGTGCGCTCCGAACTTAACGGCCGCGACACCTTCTCGGCCAACAACGGCCGCGACCTGTCGTTCGCCGACGTGCCGTCCGAGCTGCTGGGCAGCGTGGAGGTGTTCAAGAACGCCTCGGCCGAAATGATCGAGGGCGGCATCGGCGGCACGGTCAATCTGAACACCCGCAAGCCGTTCGATTCGCCCGGCCGGGTCGTGGCCTTCACCACCGAAGCCAGCTGGGGCGACATGCGCCATAATCTGGCGCCGACGATCTCCCTGCTGGGCAGCGATCGATGGGACACCGCGCTGGGCGAATTCGGCCTGCTGCTGAGCGGCGTGCATTCCGAGCTGGATTCGCGCGCGGAGGGGCTGCAGTCGCTGAACTACCGTCTGTCGACCGTGGACGGCGAGGATCGCTGGACCCCGTCCGGCCTGGCCTTCCGCACCCAGGAATTCGATCGTCGCCGCGACGGGATCGCCGCCGCCGGCCAGTGGCGCTCGAACGACCGGCGCATGGTGGCGACGCTGCAGTACCTGCGCTCGGATTCGCAGCAGGCGTGGCTGGAGAACGCCATCGAATCCGTGGTGGACGACACCGGCAATCGCCAGCCGCTGGCGGGAACCGACTGGACCTACAACGCCGACGGCCTGTTCACGGGCGGCGCCATCACCTCGACGGCGGACTGGCGTTCGGCCGATCCGTCCGTGCCGCTGAACGGCATCCAGCACCTGTTCGTCAAGCGGGGCGTGGTGCAGGACTATGTGACCAGCGACTACGGCTTCAACTTCAAGTGGACGCCGACGGACCGGCTGCGGCTGAACTTCGATGCGCAGTATGTCGACTCGACCGTGGACGTGATCGACTTCCAGCTGACGAATTCGTTCTTCGCCGTCGATGTGCTGGACCTGACCGGCGACCTGCCGTCGCTGGCCCTGCTGGCGCCCGACGGCGGCGACATCGACGCCTATCTGGCCGATCCGTCCAACTATTTCTGGCGCAACGCCATGGATCACATCGAGCAGAGCGAAGGCGACGAATACGCCTTCAAGGCCGATGTGGAATACGATCTGAACACCGGCTGGCTGGAATCGGTCAAGGTCGGAGCCCGTTTCGCCGAGCGCGACCAGACCACGCGCAACTCGGCCTACAACTGGGGCGTCATCTCCGAGATCTGGAACGGCGCCACCGGCCCGGTCTGGCTGGATCAGGGCGCGACCGCCACGCCGCGGCTGACCGGCGGCCTGGACCACGCCTCGCCCTACAGCTTCAACGGCATGGGCGTGCCGGTCACGACGTTCGGCTACGCCGGCAATCCGGCCCAATCCTATGGCGCGACGACGGACTTCGTGCAGGCGATGAACGCCATCTGGGGCGGCAACGGCTGGGTCCCGCTGGCCGGGCGCTCCAACGTGGTTCCCGGAACGCCCTTCACCCCGGGCGAGATCAACACGACTAACGAGCAGACCTCGGCCGCCTATCTGATGCTGAAGTTCAACAACGGGGCGGACCCGGTGTGGGGCGAAAGCATCTCGATCAGCGGCAACGTCGGCGTCCGCTACGTGGAGACCAAGATCGCCGCCGAAGGAGCGCTGAGCTTCCCGACGCAGAACCAGGTCTTCAGCGGAACCTGCGCCCCGCCCGTCGGCGGCGGCGAGCTGCCGGCCTTCTGTCAGTTGACGCCGGAGCAGCAGGCGGCGGCCCTGGCCTTCGCGACCGGAGCATCCATTCCGGAAACGGCTGAGCACAGCTACGACAACTGGCTGCCCAGCCTGAACGTCAAGTTCGGCCTGACGCCGGAATTCCTGGTCCGCTTCGGCTATTCGCAGGCGATCCGTCGTTCCGACCTGGGCCTGACCCGCGACCAGGTGCCGATCCAGCCGCGCGTCATCGACAACATCTTCCTGGGCTTCGAGGCCCAGGCCGGGAACACCTATCTGGACCCGATCAAGTCCGAGCAGTTCGACCTGTCCGGGGAATGGTATTTCGCCCCGACCGGCTCGCTGACGCTGTCACTGTTCCACAAGACGCTGAGCGACGTCATCACCAACGGCTATTACGACCGGACCATCACCAACAACGGCCAGACGTTCGACGTCTATGTCCGGGGTCCGACGAACAGCGCCGAGGAAGGCACGGTCCAGGGGCTGGAGCTGGCGTATCAGCAGTTCTACGACTTCCTGCCCGGCTGGCTGTCCGGCTTCGGCGTGCAGGCCAACTACACCTATATCGACAGCTCGGGCGTGCCGCAGGAGAACCTGGACGCCGGCAAGGCCAATCCCGGCGGCAGCGAGCCGACCATCGACACCAGCCTTCTGCCGCTGGAGGGCCTGTCGGAGCACAACGCCAACTTCACGGCCATCTACGAGAACGAGAAGGTCTCGGCGCGCCTGGCCTACAGCTGGCGCTCGGAGTTCCTGCTGACCACCCGCGACGAGATCGTGCCCTTCGCGCCGATCATGTCGGACGCCACCGGGCAGCTGGACGGATCGATCTTCTATTCGGTCAACGACCGGGTGAAGGTCGGCGTGCAGGCCGTGAACCTGCTGAACGAGACGACCAAGACCTTCCAGGTGCTGGACGACACCCTGCAGCAGGCGCCGCGTTCCTGGTTCCGCAACGACCGCCGCTTCTCGTTCATCGTGCGCGGAACCTTCTGAATCCTCCCCCTCGCTTTCTGAGCGAAAACTGGCGCGCCGTGCCGCACGGCGCGCCATTTCTTTGTCAGTGGTCGTCCAGGAAGGCGGCGGTCCAGACCAGGGGCGCGTTCCAGTTGATCGCGACCTCGTTCAGCGCATAGGCGCCGATGTCGTCGGCCCAGCAGGTCTGCGCCCGGCAATGGCCGGACAGGCGCTGCGCGACTTCGTCGGCCATGGCCTGGTTGTTCGGGCCGCCCGACAGGGCTCCGGCCGGGGGCGTCGGATAGGCGGGGTCGGCCGCGTGGGCCCAGAACCGATGGTGCGGGTTCCGCATCGGGCGGTCGCCGTATCCGCTGACGTAGGACTGATCCAGGGGGTTGCGGCCCAGCACATAGTCCAGGGCCTGGATCGCGCCGTTGCGATATTCCCACTCGCCGGTGAAGTCGAAGGCTAGGCCCATGACGACGGCGCGGCTCAGGATCGCGCCGTTCGATCCCCAGGGATAGTCCGCGCCGCCGAACGGCACGCCGTAGCCCGAAGCCCACCCCTCTTCGAGATAGGCGCGCGCGCCGGCCGCCACATTGGCGCGTACGCGAGCGCGGTCCGCGTCCGGCAGGGGCGAGGGGACAAGGGCCAGGGTCATGGAGCCCAGGCTGGCGACGCTGGGCCAGCCGGGATCGCCGGTCGCGCTGGCGCCCGAACGCGGGCCGCCTAGATAGTAGGGCGAGGTCTTCAGCGCCTTCAGATAGGCCTCGGCGCCCGTCGCGGCGTAAAGTTCGGCCGTCGCCCAGTAGAATTCGTCGGACACGTCCGTGTCGCCGTAACCGCCGCCGCCCTCGAACCGATCCCAGGCGAAGACCTCGCGGTTGCGCAGGGCCGCGCGATAGGCGCGCTGCGAGGCGCTGGCGCAGCGCCGGGCGAAGTCCACGTCGATGGTGCGCCATATCCGAGCGCACTGGGCGCCGACAGCGGCCAGGTTCAGGGTCGCGGCGGTGCTGGGCGGATAGAGGAAGCGGGTCTCGTGGTCGTCGGCCGGCGCGGTCGGCAACGGCGTCCAATGCGCGTCGTGGACCTTGTGATGCGCCATGCCGCCGGCGTCGATCGGGGTCAGGCTCAGCGGACCCTCGGCGGACTGGACGCCGACCGGGACCGCCAGGGTCACGCCGTCGGGAATCTGCATCCGCAGCAGGAATTCGATCTCGTAGCGGGCCTCGTCTAGCAGATCGTCGACGCCGTTGCCCGCTTCGGGAATGTCGGCCTTTCCATCGGCGAAGGCCGCCGCGCCTGGCCCGCCCTTGGCCTGGGCCCGTTCGTAGGCGTTCAGCAGCATCCAGGTCGCGATGCCGCCGTTGACGACGTACTTGCCGTGGTCGCCGGCGTCGTACCAGCCGCCGTGGACGTCCAGGCTGTAGTCGCAGCCGGGCCAGGTCGCGCCGGCCTTGTCCGGTCCCGAAAAGCAGGTCGCCGTCTCCTGCGCATGGCCCGCCGGGCGCGCCAGGTCGGGCCGGGCCACGTGGTCGGCCGAAATCTCCATCCCGGCGCGGTTCTGATAGAAATAGGCCAGGGCGTCGTACTGCAGCGACCGATGCGGATGGTCGGCGA
>NZ_DLMO01000154.1 GCF_002479325.1 Brevundimonas sp. UBA7534 | reverse complement strand
CCCCACAGCACGGGCGTCATGTGCCCTTCGAGAAAAGCCTTGCGGTCGAAAGGCTTGTAGCCGGCCTCGACCAGTTCCAGCGCCTCGGTCAGGTCGGCCTGTTCGGAGCCTTCGAAATGGGCGGCGGCGTCCGACAGCGGAAGGGCGGCGGGGTGATCCGGGTCCTCGTCCGAACCGGCGGCCTTGCGGGCGTAGGGTTGGAACGTCCCGTCGCCCAGCTTGGCCATCCCGCGAAGGCGATTGCCGCTCTCGGCCGGCCACCAGATCGGCGACGGATCCAGCTGCAGCCGGCTGGCGATGTCGTCCAGCAGCGTCATCGGGTCCTGGGCCTCGCGGTCCAGCTTGTTGATGAAGGTGATGATCGGAATGTCGCGCAGGCGGCAGACCTCGAACAGCTTCAGCGTCTGCGGCTCGATGCCCTTGGCGGCGTCCAGCACCATGATGGCGCAGTCGGCGGCCGTCAGGGTGCGATAGGTGTCTTCCGAGAAGTCCTCGTGCCCCGGCGTGTCGAGCAGGTTGAACATCTTGCCGTCATGCTCGAACGTCATGACCGAGGCGGTGACGGAGATGCCGCGCTCCTTCTCGANNTCCACCACCAGGATCGAGCCTTCACAGGCGGCCAGGGAGCGCGACACCTCATAGGCGAAGTCGACGTGGCCCGGGGTGTCCATCAGGTTCAGCACATAGTCCTGCCCGTCGCGCGCCTTGTAGTTCAGGCGCACGGTCTGCGCCTTGATGGTGATGCCGCGCTCCTTCTCGATCTTCATCCAGTCCGACCGCGCCCGCCGGTTCTCGCCGCGCGCCCGCACGGCCCCGGCCGCGCGGATGGCGCCGCCGGCCAGCAGGATGTGCTCGGTCAGGGTCGTCTTGCCGGCGTCGGGGTGGGCGATGATGGCGAAGGTGCGCCGCCGCGCAGCCTCTTCGGGCAGGGTCAGTGTCGACATGTCGGGATCCTCGAAGCGGCGCAACTAGCCCGAACCCGGCCCGAAGTCACGATTTTGCGCGAAATCAAATAACCCCTCGCCATACAGGGCTATTGGAGTCATTGTCCTGCCAACGGCGTCGATCCCGCCATCAGAGCGGGACGCCCGTGAAGGGAAAGGAAACGACGATGGCTGTGATCCATCCTCAAGACCGTGCGATCGGCTATGCGCCGACCAAGCGTTCCACCGAACACAAGCTGCATCCCGCGATCGGCCTGGCGGTCGGTTTCGGCTTCATCATCGGCGTGGCCACGCTGGTCCACGTGGTGTTCAACAGCCTGGTCTAGCCCGGGTCAGGCCGCCAGGCGGTTCCAGACGGCGCGGTCGGCGGCGACCGCGTCCAGACGGCGGCCCTTGGCCTGAAGCTGGCGGATGACCGCTTCGGGCAGGGCGCAGAAGCGGGGTTCGACCAGGTCGGGCTGGCAATTTGCTTCGGGCGCGGCGAACAGGGCGGCGTTCACGTCGGGGCTGCGATTGGCGATCAGCCAGGCCAGGCGACGCGCGCGGGCCGGATCGTTGCGATGCAGCAGCGGATCCTCGGCGAACAGCTCGCAGCCCAGCTCCAGCACGTAGTCGAAGCCCAACTGTTCGAAACGGCGCGCGTCGGCGGGCGTGGCCGGGCAGGCCTCGTCCAAGTCGAACACGACGTCGTTCAGAAGAAACAGCATTGGCGAAACGCTCGAACAGGCCGGACAGAAACGTCGTCCTGTCGATCACCCTAGCGCCCGCCGCTTGCGGTCCGGTTCACGGACGCGGTTAAGCGAATCTCACCACGACGGCCCGGCGGCGCGGGCCAGGGCGGCGCGGGCCTCGGGCCCGCCCGGCGCCAGCGTCACCCGGTCGGCGTAGGTCTCGGCCACCGCGCGAAACAGGCGCTGTTCGATGTGAGGATCGGCGAAGGCGGCCATGAACGCCTGGCCCGCGCGGGCGATGTCGCGGCAGGTCGCGTCATTGTCCCGGCACCAGGCGTGGACCTGGGCCAGGTCCGACAGGTCAGACGCGACCGGCACATAGTGGACGAATGGCCGCAGCATCGCCTCGCAGGCCCAGGATTCCACCGTCGGCGTCGGCATGATGGGGACAGACTGCGAGGCCAGGATCCATTTCAGCCCGGAGGAGACGTCGTTGCCCTCCAGGACCAGCAGGAATTTCGAGCCCAGCAGTTGCGCCATCGACAGGTGTGGCCGGGCCGCCGCGTGGATCGTCTCCAGCGGCACATCGACCAGATGCTGCGGGCGCGTCACCAGGCTGTAGCCGATGTCCCAGTCGTCGCGGGCCGCCCCTTCGCCCGCGAGGCGGTGGACGTGGTAGCGCGCGGAATAGGGCGGGGCGTCCGGCTCGGCGCGGATGAAGCGGCCAGTGGTCGCGCCGCGCCAGACCAGGCGGTCATCCTTTTCGGCGTAGGCGCGATCCACGCCGGCGACCTCGGCGACAGGGCTGAAATGCCGGGCGTGGTTCAACGGGGCCAGGACGCCCTGGCCTGGATCGTCGATCATCCGCGACTTGACGAAGCCAGGGCGGCTCATGGCGTCGCGGTTGTCGCCCAGGCGGGCGAGAAATGGCTGCAGCCGCCCGGCCTCCAGGAAGGCGCGGGACACCGGCGTCACATAGGTCTCGACCAGCTCACGCAATCGTTGCGGCGTGAACTTCGACGCTTGAGCGCGGCCATAGGGCAGGTCGGGCAGCGCCTCCAGCATGGCGTCGACCGTCATGGCAGGACCGCACAACGCCATCTCGACCGTATCGGGCACGTCATAGGTCGCCGACGCCGCACCGGCGATCGGCGCGGCATAGGTCGCCAGGCGGTCGTCGAAGGAGGGAGTGTCGGTCATCGCCGCAGCCATGGGGCGCGTCGCACGTCGGGTCAACGCGAGACGGAAAGCAAAGAAGCCCGGCTGCTTTCGCAACCGGGCTTCAGGAAACTGGTGGAGCTAAGCGGAGTCGAACCGCTGACCTCTTGAATGCCATTCAAGCGCTCTACCAACTGAGCTATAGCCCCGGACCTTTCGGTCTGGTCCGCCCGGTTCATCTTGCGATGGCCCCCGGCGAGGCGGCGGAAACTATGTCAGGGCTTTTCGGCGATCAAGCCCGTTTTCAGATTTATTTTCGCACCGCTTCCATTTGCGAAAATTCTTCGTGTTTTCAAAAATGAACGTCGAAAACGCGTGGCCTGCCGCATCGGGTGACGCGGCAGGCGCAACCCGTGGGATCAGTCGTCGTCGCGCGACGGCTTGGCGATGTCCTCGTCGATGGAATCGTCGTCGTCGTCCTCGATGAACGGCACCGAGTCGTCATCGTCGTCGTCCAGGACATCGTCGTCGTCGCCGTCCGAGGAGTTCATGCCGGCGTCGTCGTTGTTGTCGCTCGAGTCGTCATCGTCGTCGGGCGTCAGGATCGGCTCGTGGCCTTCCTCGTCGATTTCCGGGGCGCGGACGTCTTCTTCCTCGTCCTCGTCGCTATCGGCGGCCTTGTCCTTGACCTGGTCTTCGGTGTCCTCGTCGTCGGCGGGATAGCCGGGACGGACACGGCGGCCGCGCAGCTTCAGCGCTTCTTCCGGATCGAAGTCCGTGCCGCACTTGGGGCAGTGGGCGGGGCGACGGTTCAGGTCGTAGAACTTCGCCTGACAGTTCGGGCAGACCTGCTTGGCGCCCAGTTCGGGATTGGCCACGGGAGGAGACCTTCCAACGGATTGAATTTCGGGGCGGTCCCTTGCCACCCCTTAGGGCCGCTGTCAAAAGCTGTCTTTCGCGCGCCCGCGCGGCGTTCCCCCATGATCCAGCCTGAAGCGGGTGCCGATGCCTTCCCAACTGACCGCCCGACGCTCCACCGCCCTGTCTGGGAAGGTGCGCGCGCCGGGCGACAAGTCGATGTCGCATCGGTCGATGATCCTGGGCGGCATGGCGTCGGGCGTGACCGAGGTGGAGGGCCTGCTGGAGGGCGACGACGTCCTGGCCACCGCCCGCGCGGTCGAGGCCTTCGGCGCCAAGGTCGAGCGGATCGGCGACGGCCGGTGGCGGATCGAGGGGGCGGGCGGCTTTACGACGCCCGCGTCGGTGATCGACTGCGGCAACGCCGGAACCGGGGTGCGCCTGCTGATGGGAGCGGCGGCGGGCTACCCGCTGACGGCGACATTCGACGGGGATCAGTCGTTGCGCAAGCGGCCGATGAAGCGCGTCACCGGTCCCCTGGCCGACATGGGCGCGCGCTTCGACTGGCAGGCGGCCGAGGACCGCCTGCCCGTGGCCCTGACGGGCGGGGCGTTGAAGGCGATAGACTATGTGCAGACGGTCGCCTCGGCCCAGGTGAAGTCAGCGATCCTTCTCGCCGCCCTGAACGCCGAGGGGGTCACCTCGGTGGTAGAGCCGGAAAAGAGCCGCGACCATACCGAGCGGATGCTGCGCGCCTTCGGCGCCGAGGTCGGGGTTCAGGACAACGGCGAGGGCTGGACGATTTCGCTGAGAGGCGGCCAGCCGCTGACGGGGACCTTCGTCGCCGTGCCGGGCGACCCGTCGTCGGCCGCTTTTCCTTTGGCCGCCGGCTTGATCGTCCCCGGTTCGGAAGTGACGGTCGAGGGCGTCATGCTGAACCCCCTGCGAACTGGACTGTTCGACACCTGGATCGCCATGGGCGCGGACCTGACGATCGCGAACCGGCGCAACGCAGGTGGCGAGGAGGTCGGCGACATCACCGCTCGGCAGTCGAAGCTCAAGGGGATCGTCGTGCCCGAGGCGCGGGCCGCCTCGATGATCGACGAATATCCGATCCTGGCCGCCACCGCCGCCTTCGCCGAGGGTGAAACCGTCATGCGCGGCGTCGGCGAGATGCGGGTCAAGGAAAGCGACCGGATCGCCCTGATGGTGGCGGGCCTTCGCGCCTGCGGCGTTCAGGTGGAGGAGGAGCCCGAAGGCTTCATCGTCACCGGTTCGGCCTCTGTCGCCGGCGGCGCGACCGTCCACACCGCCCACGACCACCGCATCGCCATGAGCCACCTGGTCCTGGGTCTGGCCGCCGATGAACCCGTCTCGGTCGACGAGCCCGGCATGATCGCCACCAGCTTCCCCGGCTTCGTGGATCTGATGAACGGATTGGGCGGAGAGATGGGGTGACCCTCGTCATCGCCGTCGACGGCCCCGCCGCATCGGGCAAGGGCACCATCGCCGCGCGGCTGGCGCGGGAATATGGGCTGCCGCACCTGGACACCGGCCTGCTGTACCGCGCCGTTGGGGTGAAGGTGCTGGGTGACGGCCATTCGCTGGACGACGCCGAGGCCGCCGCCG
>NZ_DLMO01000155.1:13899-26181 GCF_002479325.1 Brevundimonas sp. UBA7534 | reverse complement strand
CCCGGCGCTCCGCCCAGCCCTCCTTCTGAACGCCCCGGCTCCGTCGCGGCGCGCGTCGTCGCGCGCACATTGTTCTTGCTTTGTTCTTTTTATGTGGCATCCTTCCCTCATGGAAGCCGCGAAGGGAAGAGGCGCGCGTTCGAATGCGACCGGCCGTTACGAAAGCGACAGACGCGAGACGTTCGACGACGGCTGGACCGGCGACGACGCCGAGGTCCAGCCGCTGCGCACCATCCTCACGCCCGAGCACGCGCGCACCATCATCGCCCGGAACGATAGTCCGGACATCGGTTTCGACCGCTCCATCAACCCCTACAAGGGCTGCGAACATGGCTGCATCTACTGCTACGCCCGTCCGTCCCATGCCTGGATGGGCCTATCCCCGGGCCTGGATTTCGAGAGCCGGATCTTCTTCAAGCCCGAGGCGGCAGGTCTGCTGGAACAGAGCTTCCTCGCCCCCCGATACCGCTGCAAACGCATCCACATAGGCGGAAACACCGATCCCTATCAGCCGGTCGAGCGGACGCTGAACTCCACCCGTTCGATCCTGGAGGTGATGCAGCGATTCAATCACCCCTTCAGCATCATCACCAAGTCGGTGCTGATCGCGCGCGACGCTGACATCCTGGGCCCGATGGGAAAGGCCGGACTGGCCTCCGCATTCGTCTCTATCACCACCCTGGACCGCAAGTTGGCTCGGGCGATGGAGCCGCGCGCCTCCACACCCGCCAAGCGACTGGAAGCCATCCGCCGCCTGGCCGACGCGGGCTGCCCGGTCGGCGTCGGCTTCGCCCCGGTCATTCCCGGCCTCAACGACCATGAACTGGAGGCCGTGCTGGAAGCGGCGGCCAAGGCCGGGGCGACCACGGCCATGTACGTCACCCTGCGCCTGCCGCTGGAGATCAAGGATCTGTTTCGCGAATGGCTGGCCGACGCCCGCCCGGACCGGGCCGCCCGCGTCATGTCCCTGGTCCGCCAGACGCGCGGCGGACGCGACTACGATCCCGACTGGTCCCAGCGCATGAAGGGGACCGGTCCCGTCGCCGAACTGATCGGCGCCCGCTTCAAGGCGGCGATCAAGCGCTACGGTCTGGACGGCCCGCGCACGCCGCTGGACGAGACCCGCTTCCGTGTCCCCGCCGACGCCCGACCGCAACTGGACCTGTTCGACCTGCCGAGCGCTCAGCCGGACAAGGTCGCCTAATCGGCCGCGGCGTCGGGATCGATCGCGTTCGTCACCAGGTCGCGCCAGGTCGGGTCGCTGGCGTCCACCAGGTCGACATCGTCCATCAGCGCCACCGCGCCGCCGCCGTCCGGCAGGATCAGGCCCAGCACCTCCATCGGCTCGCCCTCGGCGTTCAGGTGGCTTTCGGCCTGGACCACCACGACGGCCTGTTCGCCGTCCTCGTCCCACCAGATCGCCGGCTGCGGCAGGTCCATCCGGATCGAGCGCGGATCGTCGGTGTCGGCCAGGGCGAAGACCGCGCGCCGCGCCTGCACGTCGTCCAGCGTCGCCACCGCTCCGACGAAGGGCGTCAGCCGCGTCCAGTCCTCGGCGTCGAATCCGCCGCCGTCCTCTTCGAAGGCCTCGTCGTCCATCGTTCCTACCGCCTGAAAACCGCGACCAGTTCGACATGGGCCGACCAGAGGAATTGGTCGACCGGCGTGACCCGCTCCAGCCTGAAGCCGGCGTCGATCAGAACCCGGGCGTCCCGGGCGAAGGTCTGCGGATTGCACGACACCCCCACGACCACCGCCGCCTTGGTCGCGGCGATCTGCGCCGTCTGCTCCACGGCGCCGGCGCGGGGCGGATCGAACACGACGGCGTCGCAGCCCTTCAGGTCGAACGGGGTCAACGGCCGACGGAACAGGTCGCGCGCCTCGGCCGTGATCGCCTTCATGCCCTTGGCCGACCTCACGCCCGCCTTCAGCGCCTCGATCCCCGCCTTCGAGGCGTCGGCTGCGATCACCGGCGCGACGGTCGCCAGCGGAAAGGTGAACGTCCCCGCGCCGCAGAACAGGTCGGCGATCTTCTTGGCGCCCCGCACCGCCTGAACGGCGCGCGACACCATGGCCGCCTCGGCCTCCGGCACGGCCTGCAGGAAACCGCCCGCCGGCAGGGAGACCGTCGCCGGTCCGAACGCGACCTGCGGCTGGCGCGCCATGACCAGGGTCTCTCCCGCCAGACTCAGCCGCGCCAGATCGACCCGCCCCGCCGCCGCGATCGCCTTCATCTGGGCGTCGCGCGACAGGCCGCCGAAACGCCGCTCCACGCCCGTGACGTCCACGTCCAGCCCGGTCAGCGTCCAGGTCACGTGCAGCGTCGGCGCCGACTTGGCATGCTCCAGCAGAGGCTCCGCCAACGCCGCCAGCGCCGGGATCGCCCGCACGATCCGGGGATCGGCGACCGGACATTCCCGCACCTCGACCAGCCGCCAGGAGCGGCGCGCCTTGAACCCCAGGATCGCCCGCCCGTCCGCTCCCCGTCGAGCGTGCAGCGCCAGGCGGCGGCGCGTTCCGGCCGGGACCGCCACGGTCGGCTCGACCTCCGTCTCGATCTGCTCTCGCGCCAGAGCCAGACGAACCTGCTGGCGCTTCCACTCCAGATACGGTCCGTGCGCCCAATGCTGCAGCGAACAGCCGCCGCAATCGCCATACTGGGGCGAGATCGGAGGGATCCGGTCCGGGCTGGCCTCGACGACGTCGACTCTCTCCGCCCGCCCCTCGACCACCTGCGCGCGCACCGTCTCGCCCGGCAGGGTCAGCGGCGCAAAGACCGGCCCGGACGGGGTGTCGGCGATCCCGTCGCCCTGCCCGCCAACGCGGTCGATCCTCAAGGTCTGCATCGCGCGCTTCTAGCCGCCCGCACCCCGTCGGCTCAAGCCGGCGGCGGCCCAAGATGAACGAAGATGAACGGCGCGCTCAACGCCCGTTCACCTCACAGGCGTTAAGCCTATGAAACGGACGCGGCGTGGTTAACGTTACGCCGTTGGCTAAACAGGTTTCAGGAGCCCCGCCATGTCCAAACGTCTCTCCGCCCGCGTCTCGCTGGCCGCCCTGGCGGTCGGGGCAGCGGCCCTCCTCCCCGCCGCCGCCTCGGCGCAGGGCTATTACTACGACCGTCGCGGCGATGATCCGCGTTGCGAGCAGTATCGTGACGGCCGCACCGGCGCCGGCGCCCTGATCGGCGGCACGGTCGGCGCGGTGGCGGGGTCCCAACTGGCCGCGCGGGGTCGCCGCACCGAAGGCAGCATCCTGGGCGGCGTGCTCGGCGCTGTCGTCGGCGGAGCGGCGGGTCGGTCCAGCGGCAGCGACTATTGCCGCGGATATGTGCGCGACGACCGCTATGACGACCGCCGCTACGAAGACCGTTACGCCGACCGCTACGATGGGCGGTACGACGGACGATACGACGACCGCTATCGCGGCGACTATTACCGCGACGACCGATATGATCGCCGAGACCGCTACTACGGTGGCGGCTACTACAACCAAGGCGGATATTATCGGCCGCAGGGTTACAGCTACGGCTATTCCACCAGCTATGCCTACACGCAGCCGACCTACAGCTACGGCTACGGCTATCGTCCCACGGTCGGCTACTATCCGCCGCGCAACAACCCCTATTATCCGCCGGTCTACACCTACAGCTATTCCTACGGATATTGAGGACCAGAGATCGCGCCACCGGTTCTTTTCAGCCCCCCTGTCGATCGGTGTCGTGACGGGAGCCGCCGAGGGAGCAATCCCCCGGCGGTTTCTCTTTGCGCGAAGCGTCAGTGGGCCGGGCGACGCGCCCACAGCAGGAACTCGACATTGCCGTCGCCGCCGGTGATCGGGCTTTCGGCGGTCGCCTGAACCGACCAGCCGGCGTCCTCCAGCCAGTCGCGCACCCGCTGAACGGCGGCGGCGTGGGCGGCGGGGTCCTTGACCACGCCCTTCTTGCCGACCGCCTTGGGGCCTTCCGCCTCGAACTGCGGCTTGACCAGGGTGATCAGGTCGGCGCCGGGCGCCGCCAGGGCCAGGGCGGCGGGCAGGACCTTGGACAGGCTGATGAAACTGGCGTCGCACACGATCAGGGACGGCGCGTCCGGGATCAGGGCGGGCGTCAGGTCGCGGGCGTCCGTCCGCTCCAGAGTCACGACGCGAGGATCAGCCGCCACGCGGGGGTGCATCTGGCCGAAGCCCACGTCGACGGCGAAGACGCGGACCGCGCCCCGGTCCAGCAGCACCTCGGTGAAGCCGCCGGTGGAGGCGCCGACATCCAGCGCCGTGCGACCGCCGACCGCGACGGGCCACAGGGTCAGGGCGTGATCCAGCTTCAGGGCGCCCCGCCCGACCCAGCGGTGGGCGGCCTCGGCCTCGATCACGGCGTCGTCCGCGACCTGTTCGGACGGCTTGGCCACGGTGCGCCCGTCGGCCCTGACGCGTCCCGCCTCAATGGCCGCGCGGGCGCGGGCCCGGGTGTCGAACAGCCCGCGCGCGACGAGGAGCTGGTCGATTCGGACCTTCACTACCGCTCATCCCGGCGAAAGCCGGGACCCAGTTCTTTCGCCTGGATGAGCGGAACGGAAATCATCTGATCTCGCTCAACCGCGCCAGGGCGGCCTGGAGCTTGGCCTTGCCGGCCTCGGCGGCGGCCAGCTTCTCGCGCTGCTCCTCGACCACCTCGGGCGCGGCGCGGGCGACGAAGTTGGGATTACCCAACTTTTTGTTTACATGGCCGATGTCGCTGTCGAAGGCCGCGATCTCCTTTTCCAGACGAGCGCGCTCGGCGGTCAGGTCGATGATCCCGGCCAGCGACAGGGCGGCCGTGGCGCCGCCGGAGACGAAGGTCACCGCCCCTTCCGGCGCGGTCGCGGCGGAGGCGATCTCAGACACGCGCGCCAGGGTCAGAATCAGGTCGCGGTGGCGGGCCATCAACCCTTCCGTCGTCGCATCGGGCGCAACGAAGGTCAGGCGAGGCTTGGCCGATGGCGGCACATTCATCTCGCTGCGCAGGCCCCGGACCTCGCCCACCAGATCGACCAGCCAGCCGATCTCGGCCTCGGCCTCCGCATCGACGAAGCTGTCGGGCAGAACCGGCCATTGCGCGCCGATCAGCAGGCTGTCGCGCGCCGGACCGTCCTTGCCCAGTTCGGCCCACAGTTCCTCGGTGATGTAGGGCATGACCGGGTGCAGCAGCTTCAGGATCTGATCCAGGGTCCAGGCGGTCATGGCGCGGGTCTCGGCCTTCGCCGCTTCGTCAGACCCGCTGAAGACCGGCTTGGCCAGTTCCAGATACCAGTCGCAGAAAACGTTCCAGATGAAGCGATAGAGAGCCCCCGCCGCATCGTCGAAACGGCCGCCCTCGATGGCGCCCGACACGGCGCGCTCGGCCTTGGTCAGCTCGCCCCGGATCCAGCGGTTGATCGCCTGATCGACCGTCGCCGGATCGAAGCCCTCGACGCGCCGGGCCTCGTTCATCTGGCTGAAACGGGCGGCGTTCCACAGCTTGGTGCCGAAGTTGCGATAGCCCTCGATCCGCTGCTTCGACAGCTTGATGTCGCGCGTGCCCGACAGGATGGCCATGGTGAAGCGCAAGGGGTCGGCGCCCAGCTCGTCGATGATCTCCAGGGGGTCGATGACGTTGCCCTTGGACTTCGACATCTTCTGGCCCTTCTCGTCGCGGACCAGGCCGTTGATGATGACCCGCTTGAACGGCGCGACGCCGTCCATGAAGTGCAGGCCCATCATCATCATCCGGGCGACCCAGAAGAAGATGATGTCCGCCGCCGTGACCAGATCGCTGGTCGGATAGAACCGCTCCAGATCCTCGGTCTTCTCGGGCCAGCCCATGGTCGAGAACGGCCACAGGGCCGAGGAGAACCAGGTGTCGAGGACGTCTTCATCCTGGGTCAGGGCGACCTCGGAATCATAGTCCGCCATCGCCTGTTCGCGGGCGTCTTCTTCCGTCTCGGCAACGTAGATTTCGCCGTTCGGGCCGTACCAGGCCGGGATGCGGTGCCCCCACCACAGCTGGCGCGAAATGCACCACGGCTCGATGTGGTTCAGCCACTCGAAGTAAATCTTGGAATAGCTGGCCGGTTCGAAGACCGTGTCCCCCTGCTCCACCGCCCTCAGCGCGGGCTGGGCCAGGACCTTGGCGTCGACGTACCACTGGTCCGTCAGCCACGGCTCGATGACCACGCCGGAACGGTCGCCGTGCGGGACGACGTGTTTGGTCTTCTCGATTTCGCGCAGCCAGCCCTCTTCCTCGGCGCGGGCGACGATGGCCTTGCGCGCGGCGAAGCGGTCAAGGCCGACATATTCGGCCGGCACGTCGGGCGTGTCGGCGGCGGTGATGCGGCCAAAGGCGTCCAGGATGTTCAGCGCTTCAAGGCCCGCGCGCTTGCCCACGCCGAAGTCATTGAAATCATGCGCCGGCGTGATCTTCACCGCGCCCGAGCCCTTGGTCGGGTCGGCATAGTCGTCGGCGACGATGGGAATGCGGCGCCCGGTGATCGGCAGGGTCACGAACTTGCCGACCAGACCGGCATAGCGTTGGTCGCCAGGATGAACCGCCACGCCGGTGTCGCCCAGCATGGTCTCGGGCCGGGTGGTGGCCACCACGATGTAGTCGCGCGTCTCCCATTCCGTGGCCTTGCCGTCCTCGTCGAAGGCGACCGGATGTTCATAGGTCACGCCGTCGGCCAGCGGATAGGCGAAGTGCCAATAGGCGCCGTCGACCTCCTTCTGCTCGACCTCCAGGTCCGAGATGGCGGTCTGGAAATGCGGATCCCAGTTCACCAGCCGCTTGTCGCGATAGATCAGGCCCTCGCGATGCAGCTGGACGAAGACCTTGCGGACGGCGGCGTTCAGACCCTCGTCCAGGGTGAACCGCTCGCGCGACCAGTCGCACGACGCGCCCAGACGACGCAGCTGGCGCACGATGGTCCCGCCGCTCTCGGCCTTCCAGTCCCACACCTTCTCGATGAAGGCGTCGCGGCCCAGATCGCGGCGGCCGGCGTTCCCTTCGGCCGCCAGCTTGCGCTCCACCACCATCTGGGTGGCGATGCCGGCGTGGTCCGTGCCCGGCAGCCATAGGACGGCCTGGCCCTTCATCCGGTGATAGCGGGCCAGGATGTCCTGAAGCGTGTTGTTCAGCGCATGGCCGATGTGCAGGCTGCCCGTCACATTCGGCGGCGGGATGACGATCGAATAGGCGCCGGCCGCCGTGTCTTGGCGCGGCGCGAACAGGCCGCTCTCCTCCCACTGGGCGTAGAGACGCGGTTCGGCGGCCTGGGGTTCGAAGGTCTTCTCAAGCATCTTGGCTCTTTGTTTTTTTCGCTCTGGGGGCGCTGCGTCAGGGCGGATCGAATGCGAAAGGGCGGCCCCGCTGGAGCCGCCCTCGAAATAGTCTCGGATGAGGCGAAGGGCTAGCCGGCGCTGCGGGCGATGCGTTCGACTTCCTTGCGTACCTCGGCCTCGACGATGGCTGGCAGGTTGGCGTCCAGCCAGTCCTTCAGCATGGGGCGCAGCATTTCGGCGACCATCGCCTCGACGGTGTTGCCGCTGACGAAGGGGATGGCGTTCGACCCGGACGACGGCGCCGGTTCCGGCTTCTTGAACGAGGCGTGCAGACCGGCGAAGGCCGAGGCCGCGCTGGCGGCGGCGCTTTCGCCTACCAGGGCGTCATAGGACGGAGCGGTGGCTGGCTCCGGGGCCGGCGACTGGGCGACGGGCGTTTGCTCGACCGGCGGCGTGTAAACGGGCTCTTCGGCCGCCTCCGAGACGTCGAGATCGCCGATGCTCTCGGCCGGCGCCTCGTAACGATCGGTCAGTTCCAGAACATCGTCGTCCGCCGCGGCCTCCTCGGCGACCGGCTCGGCCGCGGAAGCGGCGACCGGCGCGGACTCGGCGGGCGCTTCCGGTTGCGGTTCGGGGGCCGGATCAGCGGCGGTCTCGGCTTCCGGCGTGGCGGGGGTGTCGGCCGGCGCCTCGTCCTCGGAGATGATCCGGCGGATCGACGCCAGGATTTCCTCCATCGTCGGTTCCTGGGGGGACTGGTCGGTCATGAGGCACCCTTGCGCGAAGCCTGGCAAGACTCGCCGCGCCCGGCTTCAGGGCCGCTCGCCGCGAACGATTCGACGCCGGATGAGGTTCTTCCGACTCCGTATGGATTGTCGTCGCATCAACGCCCGTCGGAATCAACGGGCGTTTTGGCGAAGCGGCGCCGGAAGCGACCTCAGTCGCGCGGCGCCGTCTGGACCACCTCGCCCTTCAGCTGACGATCGACGGGCGCGTCGGCGGCGTCCACGGCGGCCACGATGGGCGGAGAGGCCACGCGGTCCAGCGTCTCGACCAAGCCGTCCCACGGCAAGCCGCCCCGATGCTGGACGCGATCGAAGTTGGCGGCCGGATCATAGGTTTCGAGGGTCGGGTTGAGGGTCGGCCCCTCCAGGCCGCCCATCGCCGCCAGCAGGGAGGCGCGCGCGACGTATTCGGCCGCGCGGGCGTTGGCCAGGGCGGTTTGCGCCGAGCGCAGCGTCACTTCCTGGTTCAGCACGTCCAGGGTGGTGCGCAGGCCCACCTGCGCCTCCTGCCGAACGCCCTCGGCCGCCACGCCCGCGGCGCGGACGGCCTCCTCGCCCGCCGCGACGTTCGAGCGGGTCGACAGAACCTGAGCGAAGGCGGAGCTGACGTCCTGCAGCGCGGCGCGTCGCTGGCCCTCGACCGAAATCTGGGCGGCGTTGGCTTGTTCCAGGGCTTGGGCCACGCGCGAGCGATTCAGGCCGCCCGTGAACAGCGGCACGGACAGGGTCGCCCCGGCGGTGAAGGTGCGGCGGTCCGCCAGTTCGTCCAGATTGCCCAGATCGGTCGCGGAGCCGCCGTAGGAGGCGGTGGCGCGCACCGACGGCATATATTCGGCGCGGGCGGCGGCGACGGCGGCCTCGGCGGCCTGTTGATTATAGACGGCGGACAGAACGCCGGGGTTGGCGGCCAGGGCCGTCTCCAGCGCCACGTCGAAGTCGGCGGGAATCTCGGGCAGGGTCGGCGCGGCCTCCAGGTCGGCCGGCGCCTGGCCCACAACGGCGGCGTAGGCGGCGCGGGTCGTCGACAGCTGCGCCTGGGCGCTGGCCAGATCGGCTTCGGATTGGGCCAGGGACGCCTCCGCCTGAGCGACGTCGGTGCGCGTCACCTCTCCCACTTCGAACCGTGCGCTGGTCTCTTCCAGCTGGCGCTGCAGGACGGTCAGGTTTTCCTGGCGGATGCGCAGGATTTCCATGTCGCGGGTGACGTTCACATAGGCCTGGATCACCGACAGCATGACCTGCTGCTCGATGTCGCGCAGGTTCTCGCGACCCGCCAGGACGCCGGCGCGGGCCTGGTCGATGGCGCGGGCGGTGCGGCCCCCGGTCCACAGATTCTGCGACAGGCTGACGCCGACGTTGGCGCCGTCGGTCTCCGACGAGGAGGTGGTCACCTGTGTGTCGGGGATTCCGTCGCCGTTGGTGTCCACGAACTGGGTGACGGCCGGAAAGTCGCTGCGCGTATAGTCGACCCCGGCGGAGGCGCTCAGCGTCGGGCGCAGGCCGGAACGGGCCTGGACCACCGTCTCGTCCAAGGCGCGCTGGTTGGCGCGCTGGGCCAGCAGGCTGGGGTTGGTCTGATACGCCAGGGCGATGGCGTCCTGCAGGGTCTCGGCCCACGCCGGCGCGGCCAGACCGGTCACGAGGGCGACCACAGCGGCCGAAGCCAGCGCACGAGAGCGATTCAGCATTGTTCGTCCTTCGCTGACGCCCCCCGGGGACGTCGAATGTTCTCCAGCGTAACTGCGGCTTGAACCGACCACACGCCAGTTAAGTTTTTTTCACGCTCGACCGCCCGACCCCGTCGGAGACGCAAATCCTAGAGCGCGAAGGTGGGCGCCGGCGTCAGCGCCGCAAGCATGGCGGGCGCGGAATCGAACAGCTCGCGACGGGACAGGCCTTCCCGCCCCTTCACGTAAAGAGCGGCCTTGCCCACGGCGTTGCGCCGTTCGACCACCACCATCCGGCCGCCAGGACGCAGCGCCGCGCCCCAGCTCTGGGGAGCGGAGACGACCGCGCCTTCGCACACGATCAGATCCCAGTTATCGCCGACCGGCTGGTCCAGCGGCGAGACCGCCGTTTCGACGCCCTCGGCCGCCAGGGCCGCGCCGACCACGTCGAAGACGGCTTGATCCGCTTCCTGCGCCGTCACCTTCAGCCCCATGCGCGCCAGCACGGCGGCCGCATAGGGCGCCGCGATGGCCAGGGCGCGCTCGCCTTCGCGGGCTTCGGCGGCCTGCAGCAGCTTGGACACGTCGCGGGCGGGCATCAGCCTGCGCTGTCCGGCGATCTCCACCGCTCCATCGGCATAGGCGGCGAAGGCCCGGTCCGGGGCGCAGAAGGCCTCGCGCGGAACCGTCAGCATCGCGGCGTGGATGTGGCGGTCGGTGACGTCGTTCACGCGGACCTGCGAATCGACCATGGCCTTGCGCGCGGCGGTGAAATCCATCTTGGCAGCCTTTGACATTAAGTTCCGGGAGGAATTCTGCGGCGCTTATAGGTCCGTGCGTTGCAGCGGACAATCCGATCTGATAGCGAACGCCCCTCGCGATGACCGCCCCCTGTTTCGACGGGGTCTCGGCGGCCTGATGGCGGAGTGGTGACGCAGAGGACTGCAAATCCTTGCACCCGGGTTCGATTCCCGGTCAGGCCTCCATCGCAAGCATCAAGAAGGGCGCGGCCGTCGGGTCGCGCCCTTTGATTTTAGGCCCGTCCCTCATCCTGACAACGCCGGACTAGTCAGGTGGTGCAGCGCCACCGCGCTGGTCGCCGCCACGTTCAAGGAATCGAAGCCGCCCGCCATCGGTATGGCCACTGGCCGGCAGCGCGCGATCGCCGAGGCGGGCAATCCTGGCCCTTCGGTTCCCAGAAGCACGGCCACGGGGCCCCGGCGCCGGAAGCCGGCCAGGGTCTGGCCCGCTGACGGCGTGAAGGCCAGGACTTCGACGCCGGCGGCCTGAAGCCGGTCGATGATGGTCTCCAGCGGTTCGCCGGTCGTCATCGGCGTGCGTAGCACGGCCCCGACCGAGACGCGGATGGCCTTGCGGTAGAAGGGATCGCAGCAGCGGTCGTCCAGAAGCACCGCCCGCGCCCCGAACGCGGCGGCGTTCCGAAACAGCCCGCCCATATTGTCGTGATTGCCGATCCCCGCCGCCACGACGAAGACGTCTCCGTCCGCGACGCGCGACGTCGCCGCCTCAGGCCGGCCGCCGTCGGGCTTCTCACCCAGCGCCAGTATCCCTCGATGCAGCGGAAAGCCGGCTATACGGTCCAGCACAAGCTGGCTGGCGGAATAGACGGGGGCGCCGTCCGGCCAGCCGGCGATCAGGTCCGCCAGCGCGCCGACCCGCTTGTCCGCCACGAGCAAGGCGCGCGGACGGCACCGCGACGCGGACGAGGCCAGCACACGCACCACCACCTCCCCTTCGGCGATGAAGAGGCCCTGCCGGCCGGTCAGATCCCGTTCCCTGATATCGCGAAAGGCGGCGACGCGCGGATCGTCGGGGTCTGTGATGGAGATCGAATGATTTTGCACATTTTCCCCGTTGCACGACTCGAAGGCCCGCTGCTATAGGCCCGCCTCCCGAGCATGTTCCGCGGTAGCTCAGTGGTAGAGCAGCCGACTGTTAATCGGCTGGTCGTAGGTTCGAATCCTACCCGCGGAGCCACTCGGTTTCCTCCATTTGACGGTGTCTTGCCCCACACGTTCCGGCGTCAACGCTGTTTTGAACGTCGGAGAGCGGCGGGCGTGAATCCGGCGATGATTTTTCGCGCATGGCGCCGACGCCGTATCGCGACACGACAAACCGCCGCCGACCAATTCTTTCCGCTTCGTCATTTGACGCTGGACCGTTGGGCGTCGAAGGTGCGCCGCCGATGCGATGACTCGCACCGTATTCAGGCTGGCCAAGCGCGGCCAAGCATCCTCGGGGGAGACCAGTTTTGGACAGACGTCGATTTCTCGCCGCTTGCGGCATCGGGGCCGGGGGCGCCCTGTTGCCCGGCTTCGTCGGGCGCGCCATCGCGGCCGAACAGCTGGTCGAAACCGTCGACGTGGCGGTCAAGAAGCGTCTGGCCGACGCCGGCCTGAGCGCGGCGACGAACGCGGGCGCCAGCTACTGCGACGTCCGCGTCGGCCGCTATCTGCGCCAGTTCATCATCACACGGGAAGCGAACGTCCAGAACGTGGTCAACACCGAGTCGATGGGCG
>NZ_DLMO01000155.1:13454-13703 GCF_002479325.1 Brevundimonas sp. UBA7534 | reverse complement strand
CAACACCGAGTCGATGGGCGTCGGCGTGCGCGTCATCGCCGACGGCGCCTGGGGCTTCGCAGCCACCAACGAGATGACGCCCGAGGCCGTCGCCAACGCCGCGCGGCTGGCTGCTGGCATCGCCCGCGCCAACGCCAAGAACCAGACCGCTCCGGTCCGCCTGGCCCCGACGCGCGGCGTCGGCGAGGTCAGCTGGCGCACGCCGATCCGCCGCAACGCGATGGAGGCCCCGCTGCAGGAGAAGGTCGA
>NZ_DLMO01000155.1:12272-13374 GCF_002479325.1 Brevundimonas sp. UBA7534 | reverse complement strand
GCTGGGCGTCAACGCCGCCGCGACCAACGCCGGCGCCAGCTTCGTCAATTCGATGATGTTCCTGGTCAACGAGCAGAAGTATTTCGCCAGCACCGACGGCTCGTACATCGACCAGGACATCCATCGCATCTGGGCCCCCTTCACCGTCACCGCCATCGACCAGACCACGGGCAAGTTCCGCTCGCGCGACGGGCTGTCGGCGCCGATGGGCATGGGTCTGGAGTATCTGGACGGCAATCCCGCCGACAAGATCACCGCCCCGAACGGCGTGGTCAGCTATGGCATGTCCTACGACATGACCGAGGACGCGGTCGCGGCCGCCCGCCAGGCGCGCGAGAAGCTGACGGCGACGTCGGTGAAGCCCGGGCGCTACGATCTGGTCCTGGATCCGAACCACCTGGGCCTGACCATCCACGAGTCGGTCGGTCACCCGTTGGAGCTGGACCGCGTGCTGGGCTACGAGGCGAACTACGCCGGCACCAGCTTCGCCACCCTGGACAAGCGCGAGGCGCGCTTCCAGTACGGCAGCGAGATCGTCAACATCATGGCCGACAAGACCCAGCGCGGTAGCCTGGGCGCGGTCGGCTACGACGACGAGGGCGTCCAGACCAAGAGCTGGCCGCTGATCCAGGACGGCAAGCTGGTCGATTACCAGGCCACGCGCGATCAGGCGCACATCCTGGGCAAGGACGCCTCCGACGGCTGCTCCTACGCCGACTCCTGGTCCACGGTGCAGTTCCAGCGGATGCCCAACGTCTCGCTGCAGCCGGGCAAGACCAAGATGAGCGCCGCCGACATGATCTCCAACGTCGAGGACGGCATCTACATCCTGGGCCGCGGCTCCTTCTCGATCGACCAGCAGCGCTACAACGCCCAGTTCGGCGGCACCCTGTTCTACGAGATCAAGAACGGCCGCATCACCCAGCCGCTGGAAGATGTGGCCTATCAGATGCGCACGCCCGAGTTCTGGAACGCCTGCTCGGCCATCTGCGACGAGAGCGACTATCGGATGTTCGGCTCCTTCTTCGACGGCAAGGGCCAGCCCAGCCAGGTGTCGGCCGTCAGCCACGGCTCGTCGACCACGCGCTTCGACGGCATCAAC
>NZ_DLMO01000155.1:11806-12102 GCF_002479325.1 Brevundimonas sp. UBA7534 | reverse complement strand
TCATCAACACCGCGCGTTCGCTCGGCTGATCGGGATCGGGGACACAACAATGAGCATCATGACCGAGACCGAAGCCAAGGCCATCCTGGACAAGGTGATCGCCCTGTCGACCGCCGACGAATGCACGGCCCAGCTGAACGGCTCCATCGACGGCAACATCCGCTTCGCCCTGAACAACGTCTCGACCAGCGGCGTGGTCAGCAACACCGACCTGGCCGTTCAGGTGGCGTTCGGAAAGCGGGTCGGCGTCGCCACCATCAACGAGTTCTCCGACGACGCGCTGGCGCGTGTTGTCC
>NZ_DLMO01000155.1:0-11708 GCF_002479325.1 Brevundimonas sp. UBA7534 | reverse complement strand
TTGTCCGTCGGGCCGAGGACCTGGCCAAGCTGGCCCCGGAAAACCCCGAGTTCGTGCCCGCCGTGGGCCCGCAGCAATACCGTGCCAGCAACACCTTCAGCGAAGCGACGGCGGCCATCACGCCCGAGCAGCGCGCCGAGGTCGCGCGCGCCTCCATCGCGCCGTGCCGGGCCGAAAACCTGATCGCCGCGGGCTTCCTGCTGGACGGCCAGACCTTCGTGGCCTTCGCCAATTCGAACGGCAACTTCGGCTATCAGCGCGCCACCGGCATGGACTACACCTGCACGGTGCGGACCGCCGACGGCCGGGGTTCGGGCTGGGTCGGCCGCAACCTGCAGGATTCGAGCCGTTTCAACGCCGGCGATGACATCCAGATCGCCATGCGCAAGGCGGCGGCTTCCGCCGACGCCCAGGCGCTGGAGCCCGGCAAATACACGGTGATCCTGGAGCCGGCGGCGGCCGCCGGCTTGATCTCGTTCATGTTCAACTTCTTCGACGCGCGCCCGGCCGACGAAGGACGCAGCTTCCTGTCCAAGGCTGGCGGCGGCAACAAGCTTGGCGAGCAGGTCTATGACCCGCGCGTCAACATCTTCGCCGATCCTTGGCACGACGAGGCGCCGGTCATGCCCTGGGACGACGAGGGCCTGCCGCGCGAGCGCCTGCCCTTCGTCGAGAACGGCAAGATCGCCAACCTGATCTACTCCCGCTATTGGGCGGAGAAGCAGGGCAAGACGGCGGTCGGCCAGCCGGGCAACCTGATCATGTCGGGCGGAACCAAGTCGACGTCGGAGCTGGTGCGCGAGACCGAACGCGGCATCCTGGTGACGCGCACCTGGTACATTCGCATGGTGGACCCGCAGACGGTGTTGCTGACGGGCCTGACCCGCGACGGCACCTTCTACATCGAGAATGGCGAGCTGAAGTATCCGATCAAGAACTTCCGCTTCAACGAGTCCCCGGTGATCATGCTGAACAACATCGACGAACTGGGGCGGCCGGTGCGCGTGGCCGGCGACGAATCCTCGTTCCGGATGATGATCCCGCCGATGCGTCTGCGCGACTTCACCTTCACCTCCCTGTCTGACGCGGTCTGACGGGAGGATGGACGGCGGTCGGCTCACCCGCGCGGACTGCCTGCGACTGCTGGCCGGCGGCGCGCTGGGCTCCCTGATTTCGGGACGCCCGGCCGTCGCCGCGCCGACCTATGACTTCTGGTTCACCCGACTGCGCTACGATTCCGGCGACTGGGACGTGGACCAGCGGATGCCGTCGAACATCCTGACCTCCCTGGTCGACTACACCAGCCTGCGGATCGACCCGGAGGAGCGGGTGGTGCGCCTGTCCGACCCGGCGATGCTGCGGGCCCCGTTCTGCTATCTGGCGGGGCACAAGCTGGTCGAGTTCAACGCCGCCGAGGCGGCCAACTTCGAACGCTATGTCAGGAACGGCGGCTTCGTCTTCGTCGACGATTGCAACCACGATATCCACGGCCTGTTCGCCACCTCGTTCGAGCGGCAGATGGCCAGCCTGTTCGGCGCCGACGCCTTGACCAAACTGCCCAACGACCACGCCCTGTATCGCAGCTTCTTCCAGTTCGACGGCCCGCCGGCCACCAGCTTTGAGCTGAACGGCTGGGGCGACGACCTGGTGCACGACTATCTGAAGGGCATTGTCGTCAACGGACGGCTGGGCGTGCTCTACAGCAACAAGGATTACGGCTGCGAATGGGATTACGACTGGCGCAACAAACGCTTCCTGGCCGAGGACAACACCAAGTTCGCGGTCAATATTGTCATCTACGCCCTGACCGCCTGACCCCTCCCCGCCTGGAACACCGATGACCGACACGCCCAGCGAAGCCGAAATCAAGGACCGCATCGACCAGCTTGAGCGCCTGCGCCAAGCCATCGGCCAGGCCATCGTCGGTCAGGAGGACGTGGTCGAACAATTGCTGGTCGGGCTGCTGGCGGGGGGGCACTGTCTGATCGAGGGCGTGCCAGGCCTGGGCAAGACGCTTCTGGTGCGGACGCTCGGCCAGGCGCTGGCGCTGGATTTCCATCGCGTGCAGTTCACGCCGGACCTGATGCCCAGCGACATCCTGGGGACCGAGGTGCTGGAAGAGGATCACGGCACGGGCCATCGGCGCTTCCGTTTCCAGCCAGGCCCGGTCTTCACCAACCTGCTGCTGGCGGACGAACTGAACCGAACCCCGCCCAAGACCCAGGCCGC
This sequence comes from Brevundimonas sp. UBA7534, assembly GCF_002479325.1. GTDB lineage: Bacteria > Pseudomonadota > Alphaproteobacteria > Caulobacterales > Caulobacteraceae > Brevundimonas. The sequence goes on along the minus strand of NZ_DLMO01000155.1, from coordinate 9,479 downwards.
CCTGCTGGAGGCCATGCAGGAACACACCGTCAGCTACGCCGGCGTCACCCATCGGCTGGCCGAGCCGTTCTTCGTGCTGGCGACGCATAACCCGCTCGATCAGGCGGGCACCTATCCCCTGCCGGAGGCGCAGTTGGACCGCTTCCTGCTGAACATCCGCGTCGGCTATCCGACCGCCTCGGAAGAACGCGCCATTCTACTCCAGACCACCGGCGCCGGCGGCGCCGAAGTCCCGCAGGTGATGCAGGGGGGGGACATCGTCGCCCTGCAGAAGTGGGTTCGCCAGGTTCATGTGGGTGACGGGCTGATGGACTGGATTGTCGCTCTGGTGCGGGCCACGCGGCCGCAGCCGGAGGCGCCGGCGGTCGTGCGCGACTACGTCCGCTGGGGCGCCGGCCCCCGCGCCGGACAGGCCCTGATCCTGGCGTGCAAGGCCCGCGCGCTGCTGCACGGGCGTCTCGCCGCAACGCGCGCGGACGTGCTGGCGCTGGCCGCGCCGGTGATACGCCACCGCATTCTGCTGTCCTTCGCCGCCGATGCCGAGGGCAAGAGCGCCGACGCCGTGATCGCGGACCTGCTGACGGCCCTGCCCGCCCCCGCCTCGGCCTGAGGCGCCGATGTCGCCGCTCGACCTGCCTGCTGATCTGCGCAGCCGCCTGCGCCGGCTGTCGCTTAGGCCGCGTCGGCCGGCGGTGCTGTCCGCAGCCGGCCGGCACGACAGCCGCAATCGCGGGGGCGGCCTGGAGTTCGCTCAGTATCGGCTCTACGAGCGCGGCGACGACCTGCGGCGGATCGACTGGAAGCTGTACGCGCGCTCGGACCGGTTCTTCGTGCGCGACGCCGAGCGCGAGAGCCCCGTGGCGATCTGGATCGTGCTGGACGCCAGCGCCTCGATGAGCCAGGCGGACCTGGCGACGCCCCAGTGGAGCCGGTTCGACGCCGCCCGTCGCCTGGCCGCCAGCCTGATCCAGGTCGCCTTGCAACAGGGAGACCGTTTCGGCCTGATGGTCGCCTCCGCCGGCGCGTCCGTCGTCATCAAACCCGGCGCGGGGGCGCGTCATCGCGACCGAGTGGCGTTGACGCTGGCCGCGTTCAAGCCCGAAGGCGTCGCCTACTGGACGCGCGATGTCGCGGTGCTGGGCCAACGTCTGGGGCCCAGCGATCTGGTCCTGATCCTGAGCGACGGCTTTGACGACGATTGCGTCGCCGGGGCGGAGCGGCTGGCCGCCTCCGGCCGCGACGTCGCCCTGATCCAGATCCTGACCGCCGACGAACGCGACTTCCCCTTCGACGACGGCTACCGCTTCGAGGATCTCGAGTCGGACGGCCATGTGGTCGGCGACGGACGCGCCCTGCGCGCCGACTATCTGACCCGCATGGCCGAGGCCCGCGCCGCCCTGGTCGCGCGCCTGGACGCCCACGGCGTGCGCCATGCCCTTCATGTGGTCGACGAACCTGCGGACCGACCCATCCGGGCCCTGTTCGGCGAGGCGGCGCGGACATGAGCCCGGCCCTGCTCGCGCCCTTCGCCCTCGGCGCCCTGGCGGTGCTCGCGATCCCGGTCGTCATCCACATCGCCCGCCGAACCCAGACGCGCACCATCGCCTTCGCCGCCCTGCGCTGGCTGAACCCTCGCCCCAAGCGCCGGCGACGCCTGCGGATCGACGAGCGGAGGCTTCTGGCCGCCCGCCTGGCGCTTCTGGCCGCGATCGTCCTGGGACTGGCTCAGCCGGTGCTGCGCGGCCTGGCCGACGAACGACCCGTCTTGGCCATCGCGCCAGGACTGGATCCAGCCGCCCTGCCCGCCCAGCCGCACGCCCGACGGGTCTGGCTGGCTCCGGGATTTCCCTCCGTCGATCAGCCGGCGCCGACCGCATCCTCGACCGGAAACGTCGCCAGCCTGATCCGCCAGTTGGACGCCCAGCTTGCACCCGGCACTCCACTTGAGGTGGTCGTCCCGCCCGTGCTGGACGGCGTCGATGCGGAGCGGCCGCGCCTGTCGCGGGCCGTCGCCTGGCGCATCGCGGAAGGGACCTCGCCCTCCGTCCCGATCGCGGTGTCGGCGATCGTCCCGGCGCCGCCGCGCCTGACCGTCCGCTACGCCCCCGCCGCCGAACGCCAGGTCCGTTATTTCCGGGCCGCCGCCTCGGCCTGGACGTCGCCGGATCTGCGGCCGGCGTTCGACGCCGCATCGACCGGCCGGCCGCTGGGTTCGGACCCTGGCGTTCTGGTGTGGCTGGCGCCCGGCGCCCTTCCGCCTGAGGTCGTCGGCTGGATTCGCGCCGGGGGCGTGGCGCTTCTGTCTTCCGACGCCGTCCTGGCTCTCGACGGCGAGGCGGTCGCCGTCTGGCGCGATGCCGACGGCCAGCCGATCGCGGTGCAGGGGCTTGTCGGCAAGGGCCGCGTCCTGCGCCTGACGAAGGCGCTGACGCCGGCCGCCATCCCTGCCTTGGTCCAGGCCGATTTTTCCGACGTGCTATGGCGGCTGCTGGCGCCGCCTCCGGAACCGGCGCGCGCGGCCGCCGTCGATCATGCCCCGCTGACGGGGGGGCCGGCGCCTCAGCTTGCGCCCGTCGACGCCCGCCCCTGGCTGGCGTTGGTCATCGTGGTCCTGTTCGGGGTGGAGCGCTGGCTGGCGACCCGGCGCCGTCGAGCGGTGGCGCCATGACCGCCGCCCAGTCTTCTCTGAAGCAGCAGGCGCGTCAGCTACAGGCGGCCGCGCGCCGCCGCGTGGCGCTCGACACGCTGGCGATCGGCCTGCCGCCGACGATCGGCGTCGCCCTTTTGTGCCTGAGGCTGTTCGGCCCGGCGGTCGCGGCCGCCGTGGCTGTCGGTCTGATGTTGGCGATGTCGCCCGTCGCCGCCTGGCGCGTCCGCCGCCTGGACCGGAGCTGGCTTATCGCCCGACTGGACGCGGGGGCGCCCCAGCTGGAAGACAGCGCCGCCCTGCTGTTCCGGGACGCCGACGCCCCGCCGGGTTTCGCCGCCCTGCAACGCGAGCGCCTGGAACGCCGAACAGGCGCGCTGGAGCGTCTGGATTTGCGGTCGCGCTGGTCGCGCTGGCCCATCGCGGGGGCGGTTCTGGTCGGCGCGACGTTAGGGCTCGTCGGCGTCGTCTGGCCCCATGCGCACCCGCAAGACTCGGGGAGCGCCTCAACCGCCCGCGCCGCCGGAGCGCCGAAGGTGACGCGGACCCGGCTTCGGATCGTCCCGCCCGCCTATACGGGCCTGCCCCCGCGCGAACAGCCGGCGCTGGACGCCCGCGCGCCGGAAGGATCGCGCATCGAATGGCTGGTCGACATGACGCCGACGCCGGCCGCGGCCAGATTGATCTTCTCGGGCTCGGACGCCGTGGCGCTGGCCCAGAGGGGCGGCGACTGGCGCGGTGCGGCCACCCTGACCACCTCGACCCTCTATCGCCTGGAGGCCGAGGGGCTGGAGCGCCAGCGGCTGCACCGGCTTGACGCCGTCGTCGACGCCGCCCCGGTCGTTCGCATCGTCGAGCCCGACGCCCAGCTGGTCCTGACGCGCCCCGGCCAGACGCACTGGACGCCGGTGTTCGAGGTCGCCGACGACTATGGCGTGGCACCCGGCGCCGTGCTGCGCATCGCCGTGACCCAGGGCGAAGGCGAGAACATCACCGTCACGCATCGGACCCTGACCTTGACCGGTCGCGGCGAGGGTCGGCGCAAGCGCTTCTCCGTCACCCTGGACCTGGCGCGCGAGGGTCTGGCCCCGGGCGGCGACATGATCGTTCAGTTGGCGGCGCGCGACAATCGCGCGCCTCGACCGCAGACTGTCGAAGGCCCCAGCGTGATCCTGCGCTGGCCGTCGCCCCAGGGGCTGGAAGGCGGCCTGGACGGCATGGTCCGCCAGACCCTGCCCGCCTATTTCCGCAGCCAGCGCCAGATCATCATCGACGCCGAAGCCTTGATCGCCGATCGCCGCCGGATCGACGCCGACCGCTTCCAGAGCCGCTCCAACGCCCTGGGCGCCGACCAGGCCCAACTGCGCCTGCGCTATGGCCAGTTCATGGGCGAGGAGACCGAGGGCGGCGGCAGTTCGGGCGGCGTCGCCCTGCCCACCAACGACGCGCCCGCGCGCCCGGCGCTTCCGACCAACGATGCGCCCGCGCCCGCCCCGGCAAGACCGCCGGAAACCGATCACGACCACGCCGACCACGACCATGATGACGAACCGTCTGGCTTCGGCTCGCAGATGGATGTGACGGCGCAGTTCGGCCACGTCCATGACACGCCAGAAGCGGCGACGCTTTTCGACCCCGGCACGCGCGACACCCTGCGCCAGGCGCTGAACGCCATGTGGGGCTCAGAACGCGCCCTGCGCCAGGGTTTACCCGAAGACGCCCTGCCCTACGCCCACCGCGCCCTGGAATTGCTGAAGGAGGCGCAGCAGGCGACGCGGATCTTCCTGGCGCGAACCGGCGCGAACCTGCCGCCCGTCGATCTGTCGCGCCGTCTGAGCGGAAAGCGAGACGGGATCGTCGGCGGAGCCTTCGCCGCCCTTCCCGACCGCACGGTCGACGCCACGGTCGCCGACGCCTGGCGGGCCCTTCAGGATCGTCCGGGCGCGACGGCGCCGGTGATGCTGGACGCGCTGGATCGTTGGGTGCGAGACCACCGCGCCCAGCTGCCCGACCCGCTGGCGCTGACGGCGGCCATAGACACGCTGCGCAACGAGCCTGATTGCCGGTCTTGTCGCGCCCGATTGCGCGCCCTTCTGTGGACCGCGCTGGATCGACCCCCGCCCGCCGTCCAGCGCCGCACGGCGCCGGACGCGCGCGGGCGACGCTACCTGGACGCCCTGCAATGACGGGAACCGCCTCCATCCCGGTCTGGGTCGGCGCCGCCATCGGCCTGATCGTGGCGATCAGCCTGGCGCGGCTGGTCCTGTGGCGACAGGCGGCGCCGGCCGACCAGCGCTCGCCGCTGTGGCGGCCGGCCCTGCTGATGTCGCTGACCGTCGCGGCGGGCGCCTTGCTGCATCTGACCCTGTTTCCGCCCGCCACACCGCTGCGGACCGGCGCTCTGGTCGTCGCCACGCGCGGAGCGCCCAGCGTGATCGCCACCCGCCCCGGAGACCGACTGGTCGCCCTGCCCGAAGCGGGCGGCGTGGCGGGGGCGACGCGGGCGCCCGACCTAGCCACGGCCCTGAGACGGTTTCCCGATGCCGCCCGGCTGCGGATCGTGGGCGCCGGACTGGACCCGCGCGACCGTCAGCCCCTGCCGCTGGCGGCGACCTATTCGCCGCAGCCGCTTCCGCAGGGGATTATCGAAGTCGCACTGCCCCAACCCGTCGCGCCCGGCGGGGCGTTCAACGTGGCCGGACGGATCGGCGCCCTGGCTGCTGGATCGGTCGCCCTGGTCGATCCGGCGGGCGCGGTCGTGGATCACGAAGCCGTCGTCGCCGGAGCGCCCTTCGTGTTGCAATCCCGCGCGCGGGCGGCGGGCCAGACGCTTTTCGAACTGCGCCTGCAAAACAGCGCCGGCCGCACGATCGAGAAGATCGACGTTCCGGTCGACGCCCGCCCCGTGTCGCGCCCTCGGATCCTGGCGCTGGAGGGCGCCCCGAACCCGGAGACCAAATACCTGCGTCGATGGGCGCAGGACGCTGACATCGACCTGCGCCTTCAGGTGGATCTGGGGGGCGGCCTGCAGATGGGCGATCCGCCCGGCGCTTTGACGGCGACCGGGCTGCGGGACGTCGATCTGCTGGTCATCGACGACCGCCGCTGGGGTGGCCTGTCGCCCCAGGTGCGCGGGGCCGTGACGACCGCGGTGCGCGAGGGGATGGGCCTGTTGCTGCGCCCAACCGGCCCCCTGTCCGGCGCTACACAGCGGGAATGGGCGACGCTGGGCTTTCCTTTGAGCGGCGGGGGCGATGCGCGCGAGGTCGAATTGGCCCGCTCCCCCGCGGCCGCGGCAAGCGCCGATCCCGCCGCGCGCGCCGAGACCTCAGCCCCCCTGGAACGGCGCGACTTCACCTTGGCGGGAACCGAGACGGCGTCCCTGCTGCGCGCCGCCGACGGCACGGAGTTGGCCGGTTGGCGCCCGCTGGGCCTGGGCCGGGTGGGCGTCTGGACCGTCGCCGACAGCTATGTGCTTGTCCTGACCGGCCGGGGCGACACGCACGGCGCGCTGTGGAGCGCCTTGTTCTCCGGCCTGGCGCGGCCCGAGCCGACCCGCCGCCTGCACGTCGACGGCTTTCCGAACGCGGGGGTGCGGCTGGCGGCGTGCGGGGTCGCTGCGGATACGGTCGTCATTGATCCGGCCGGGCGGGAAAGCCGCCTTCTGATCGATCCCGCCGCCGGCGACCAGGCCTGCGCCGCCTATTGGCCGCAACACGCGGGGTGGCATGTCGCACGCGCGCCGGACGGCGCGGAGACCGCCTTCTACGTCCATCCGCGTGAAGCAGGCCGGTCGCTGCAGATGTTCGAGGCGCGCCAGGCGACCCTTCAACTCCTCGCCTTGTCGAGCGCGCGATCGTCTGCCCCGGCGGCGCATGAGGCGCGCGGCGCCGCATGGCCCTGGTTCGTCGCCCTGATGGCGGTTCTGGCGTTGCTGTGGACGGCCGAGCGCTGGCGACCCAAGCGGGCGGCGTTCGCACACTGACGCCCGACGTCTCCGAGGCGATTTCGCTTGCATAATCATATAAGGATATCCTTATATGACGCCATGACCCTGACCGCGGATCAAACCGTCGAAGCCCTGCGCGCTGCTGGCGAACCGACCCGGCTGCGCGTGTTGTCGCTGTTGGCGGGGGAAGAACTGTCGGTTATGGAACTGTCCCGCATTCTGGACCAGAGCCAGCCGCGCGTGTCTCGCCATCTGAAGCTGATGACGGACGCGGGCCTGATCGAGCGCTTTCCCGACGGCGCGCGCGTCTATTACCGCCTGTCGCACGACGCCCAGTCGCGGCGTCTCATCGATACGGTTCTGGACATCCTGGCCGACGACGCCGGCGAGGCCGATCATCGTCGCCTGGACGAGGTCCGTAAGGACCGCGAGGAAGCCGCCGCCGCCTATTTCGAACAGATCGCGCCCCAGTGGGACAGGCTGCGCTCGCTCTACGTCAGCGAGAATGCGGTCGAGGCGGCGCTGGAGCAGGCCGCCGGTCCTGGGCCGTTCGAGCGCGTGGTCGACTTGGGCACCGGTTCGGGTCGGATGCTGACCCTGTTCGGCAAGAAGGCCAAGATGGCGGTCGGCCTGGACCTCAGCCAGAACATGCTGAACATCGCCCGCACCAATGTGTCGAAGGCTGGGCTGGACAAGGTAGAACTGCGACACGGCGATATCTTCGCCACCCGCCTGCCGGTTCACAGCGCCGATCTGGTGATCGTGCACCAGGTGCTGCACTATCTGGCCGATCCCGCCGCCGCCGTGGCCGAGGCGGCGCGGCTGGTCGCTCCGGGCGGGCGGCTTCTGATCGTTGACTTCGCCCCGCACGACTTCGAGCACATGCGCGAGGCGCACCAGCATCGCCGCCTGGGCTTCGCCGACGCCGAGATCGCCGACTGGTTGAAGGAGGCCGGCCTGGCCAGCTTCGCCCCCATCGCCCTGCCGCCTGATCGCGAGGGCCTGACCGTGACCATCTGGACCGGCGAACGGCCCGCCGTCCCCTCAGCCGTCCAAGATCGAAAGACCGCCTGATGGCCAGCCTGTCCGAAGCCCGCGCCCTGTTGCTGTCGCCGCTCGGCCCCGTCGCGCGAGCCGGCTCGAACCATGCGCCCGTGCGCGTGTCGTTCGAATTCTTCCCGCCCAAGTCCGACGAGGCCGAAGCCAGTCTGTGGAAGGCGATCCGGCGGCTGGAGCCGCTGAACCCCGCCTTCGTCTCCGTCACCTATGGCGCCGGCGGATCGACCCGCGAACGCACGCACCGCACGGTCCAGCGCATCATCGCCGAGACCGCCCTGCGCCCCGCCGCCCACCTGACCTGCGTGGAGGCCAGCCGTGACGAGGTGGACGAGGTGATCGAAGGCTACAAGACCATCGGAGTCGACCACATCGTGGCCCTGCGCGGCGATCCGCCGGGCGGAGACGGGATCGGCGGCGTCTATCGACCGCGCGCCGACGGCTATGCGAATGCGACCGAACTGACCGCCGCCATCGGCCGCGCCGGCGGGTTCGAGGTGACGGTCGGCGCCTATCCCGAGAAACATCCCGAAAGCCCCTCCATCGATCACGACATCGACGTCCTGAAGGCCAAGGTGGACGCCGGCGCGACCCGCGCCGTCAGCCAGTTCTTCTTCGACATTGACGCCTTCCTGCGCTTCCGCGACCAGGTGCGCGCGGCGGGCGTGACCATCCCCCTGATCCCCGGCGTGATGCCGGTGTCGAACTTCAACGGCCTGAAGCGGATGAGCGCGTCCTGCGGCGCCGCGGTGCCCGACTGGCTGGCGGCCCATTTCGACGGCCTGGACGACGACCCCGAGACCCGCAAGCTGCTGGCCGCCTCAGTCGCCGCCGAGACCTGCGCCCGGTTGCAGGAAGAGGGCTTCAGCGACTTCCACTTCTACACCCTGAACCGGGCCGACCTCGTCTATGCCATCTGCCGGGTGCTGGGCGTGCGAGAGCAGCAGGCGTTGGCGCAATGACCTCTCCCCTCACCCGCGCGGAACGCATCGCCGCGCTGCATCAGGCGGCCAAGGAGCGCATTCTGGTCCTCGACGGCAGTTGGGGCGTGATGATCCAGCGTCGCGGCCTGTCAGAGGCCGACTTCCGCGCCGACCGCTTCGTCGCGGCCAACGGCTATGACGAGCGCGAGCAGATGAAGGGGAACAACGACATCCTCTGCATCACCCGGCCCGATGTCATCGCCGACCTGCACGACCAGTATTTCGCCGCCGGGGCCGACATCTCCGAGACCAACACCTTCTCCGGCACTACCATCGCCCAGGAGGACTACGCCCTGGACGCCCAGGCGGTGTGGGACATCAATCTGGAAGGCGCCAAGCTGGCCCGCGCCGCCGCCGACCGCTGGACGGAAAAGGAGCCGCACAAGCCGCGCTTCGCCGCCGGCTCCATCGGCCCGTTGAACAAGATGCTGTCCATGTCCTCGGACGTGAACGACCCCGGCGCCCGCAGCGTGACCTTCGATCAGGTCTATGCGGCCTATCGCCATCAGGTGAAGGCGCTGAACGAAGGCGGCGTCGACCTCTATCTGATCGAGACCATCACCGACACGCTGAACTGCAAGGCGGCGATCAAGGCGATCAAGGACCTGGAGGACGAGGGGCTGGAGCCCCTGCCCATCTGGATTTCGGGCACCATCACCGACCGCTCGGGCCGCACCCTGTCGGGCCAGACGGCCGAGGCCTTCTGGAACAGCGTGCGCCACGCCAAACCCTTCGCCGTCGGCTTCAACTGCGCCCTGGGCGCCGACCTGATGCGACCCTTCATCGCCGAGCTGAGCCGCGTCGCTGACACCTTGGTCGCCGCCTATCCCAACGCCGGCCTGCC
>NZ_DLMO01000118.1:15637-15818 GCF_002479325.1 Brevundimonas sp. UBA7534 | reverse complement strand
CGTTGGCGGCGCCCGCCTCGCCGATGGCCAGGGTGGCGACCGGGACGCCCGCCGGCATCTGCACGATCGACAACAGGCTGTCCAAACCCTTCAGCGCCTTGGACTGCACCGGCACGCCCAGCACCGGCAGCTCGGTCATGGAGGCCACCATGCCGGGCAGATGGGCCGCGCCGCCGGCGCC
>NZ_DLMO01000118.1:0-15504 GCF_002479325.1 Brevundimonas sp. UBA7534 | reverse complement strand
CGCCGGCGCCGGCGATCACCACCTTGAAGCCCGCCGCCTTGGCGCCCGTCGCGAACTGAACCAGCCGATGCGGCGTGCGGTGCGCGCTGACGACGCTGGCCTTCCAGCCGACGCCCAGCTGGTCCAGCCGATCGGCCGCCAGTTTCATGGTGGGCCAGTCGGAGCGGCTGCCCATGATGATCGCCACCGGGGTTTCGGAAGTCGCCATGCGTTCGGGCCCCTCTCGGAAAGGCGCCCGTTACAGCACACGCGTTGCGCCCGCAACCAACGGCGTTAGCATCGCACCGTCGCGCGACCGGCTGAGTCGCGCTCCGGGGAGCCTTTCGCGCCGTGACCGACGTGGCCGATATCGACCTGACCGCCGAGATCGAGCGCCTTCGCGCCGAGGTCGAGACCCTGCGCCTGCGCGCCGAGGCGGCCGAGGCGGCGGCCGATCACGACGTGCTGACGCCGGCCCTGAACCGACGCGGCTTCGTGTCCGTGATGCAGCGAACCATCGCCTATTGCCGTCGCCACGACGTGCCGGCGACGCTGCTCTATCTCGATCTTGATGGCTTCAAGGGCGTCAACGACCGGCTGGGCCATGCGGCCGGCGACGCCGCCCTGGTCAAGGTCGCCGAGCTGATGCTGGCGAACCTGCGCGAATCGGATGCGGTCGGGCGTCTGGGCGGCGACGAGTTCGCCCTGCTGATGCTGAACGCGGGGCTGGACGAAGGCCGCGCCAAGGCCCGACAACTGGCGGAAACCCTGGAGGCCGAACCCTTCGCCTGGGAGGGCCAGACCGCGCCGCTGGGCGGATCGTTCGGCGTGCGCGCCTGGGACGGCCATGCCGATCCCGAGGTCTGGCTGGCCGAGGCCGACGCCGCGATGTGGGTGCGAAAGAAGGGGCGCTGAGGCCCCTTCCCCGTCGGTCTTCCTAGAGCGGCAGCCGAAGCTGGACGCCGCCCATGTGGCTGTCGGCGTGGTCGCCGAAGCGGCCGCGATAGCCGACCGTCACGCGGACGGGGCCGACCTCGCCCTCCAGCCCGGCCGAGGCCAGGACCTGGGCGCCGAACGGATCCTCGATCTCGCGCTCCAGGACCTGGGCCGGGTTGTTGTGGATGCCGATCCGCAGCGGGTCCGAGCTGTCGTCCAGCGCGTCGCGGTAGCCCCCTTCGGCGAACAGGGCGAAACCGCCCAGATCGGCCTCGGCGCGCAGGGCGACCTCGCCGCTCAGCGCCTTCAGGTCGCGGTCCTGATATTCGTACTGGGCCGCGACGCCCTGTTCGAAATAGCCGTCGACCTGGCTGGACGTCCACGACAGGGCGGCGCGGGGCGAGAGGGCGAAGCCGCCCATGTCGAACCAGGTTCCGGCCTGAAGTCGCGCGCCGGTGCTGACCGCGGTCGTTTCGGCGGTGTGGACGATCGGCGCCAGGCTGGTGACCCGCTTCATGTCGTCGATGTTGTCGCGCGCCACGCCGACCACGCCGTTGACGAAGACGCCCGACGGCGCACGCCAGCCCGCGTAAAGGTCCAGGCCGAAGCTCTCGACCTCGAACGTCAGCATCTGGCTCTCGACATCGCTGACCCGCGCGGTCCCGGCCAGACCGAACCGCATCGTTTCGGACGGGCCGGCCTCCAGCGCGATGCGCCCGCCCCAGCCGTCGGACGACGCATCGCCCACGACGCCGCGCGCATCGTAGTCGGCGCTGTCGACCATGGCCGAGCCGGTCAGGGACACGCCCCGCGTCCAGGCCTGACGGCCGGAGAAGGCCTCGCTGGCGGCGTCAAGCGCGTCCTCGCGATGCCGGAACGCCGTCTCGCCCGCCAGCGTCGCCTGGGCGCCGGTGTCGGCGTAATAGAGATAGTCCGTCGCCAGGCGGGCGATGATCTGGTGACCCGTCGCCGTCGGGTGGACGCCGTCGAAATAGAAGTAGCTGGAGGGGTTGGCGCACACAGTCACCCCGTTGAAGCAGGCGTCGGTCACGTTGGTGACGCCGAACTGCTGCGGATTGGCGGCGATTGTGTCGCCGACCTTGAACAGGTCCAGCAGGATGATGTTGCTGCCCGGCCGCGCCGCGGCCGTGGCGGTCAGCTTGGTCAGGAGGCCGCCGTTGAAGGTTCCGACCGTCGCGTCCGCAAGGCCTGCCGCCGGAGAGTTTCTGAACTGCGGCGTCAAGCTCAGCTTGGGCAGGTTGCTGACCAGGATGGTCCCCGCCCCGGCGCCGGCCACGCTGTTGACCAGAGCGTTGACGTTGGTGGAGGCGGCGTTGGCGACCGCGTTCATCGCCGCGAGCGGCGCCGAGGAGGTCGCCGCCGAGGGCAGGGCCTGGAAGATGTCGTTGGCGCCGCCCAGCACCGTGATCAGGTCGCCCTGGCCGAACTGGCCGCCGCGCCCGGTATAGGCGCCCAGTTGCGCCAGCATGCCCGGCGGCGGCGTGGTCGACGCATCGGTGCGCGAGCCGCCGAAGGCGTAGTTGATGCTGCCGGTAACCGGCCCCATAAAGTTGGCGGCGTTGAAGCCCAGCAATTCGGTCCACACCGGGCCGCTGGAGAACCGGCCCTGATAGTAGGGCGGCGACAGCGGAGTCGTGCCTCCGGTCGCAAGATACAGATTGCCGTTGTCGCTCAGGCTGTCGCCGAAAACGACAAGGCGATCATAGGATTGCGCCGAGGCCGCGCCGGCGAAGGCGCAGGCGGCGAGCGCAAGGGCGGCGACGGCGCCGCCGGTGACGAAACGTGGCATTGAATCCTCCCACGGCCGTCATGAACGCGGCCGTTGAGGCTCACTGTGCGCCTGTTCGCGCCAAGCGCAAGATGCCCTTGCGTCAGCATTCGGATCAATTCGGCGCCGGCCGGCTACAGCGTCGCGCCTCACCCCGCCCAGTTGGGCGGCCGCTTTTCCAGGAAGGCGGCGACGCCTTCACGGCCTTCGTCCGAGACGCGGGCGCGGGCGATGCGGCGGGCGGTGTCGTCGATCAGGCCCGTGTCGATCTTGTGGTGGGCGAGATCATGGACCAGACGCTTGGCGTCGCCCATGGCGCCCGGCGCATTGGCCGACAGACTGTCGGACAGCATCTCGATGAATTGATCGATCGAACCTTCCGGCAACACCATATCGATCAGGCCGGCGTGGGCGGCGTAGTCGGCGTCGAAGATGTTGCCGGTCAGGAACAGCTGGCGGGCGCGGCGCGCGCCGACCGCCTCGATGACATAGGGGGCGATGGTCGCCGGGATCAGGCCCAGCTTGACCTCGGAAAAGGCGAAGCGCGCGCCGGCCACGGCCACGGCCATGTCGCAGGCGGCGACGATCCCAGCGCCGCCGCCCATGGCCGACCCTTCGACCACGGCCACGGTCAGGGCGGGCACGTCGTGCAGGGCCTTCAGCATCCGGGCCAGGCCCTGGGCGTCCGTGCGATTGTCGGCCTCGGACCAGCCGGCGGCGTCGCGCATCCAATTCAGATCGGCGCCCGCGCTGAAGGTACCGCCCGCGCCGCGGATGAAGACGACGCGCACGCGGTCGGCGCCGTGCAGCGTCTCGAACGCCTCGTGCAGGGCGGCGATGGTCGCGGCGTCGAAGGCGTTCTTCTTGTGCGGCCGGTTGATGGTGACGAAGACCACGCCGTCGGCGGTGGCGTCGATCTGGACCAGGTCGTCGTTAGCGTCGGGCGCCGGGTCGGCGACCAGCGGATGGGCGATGCGGTTGATCTCGGCCTCTTCGGCGTCGGTGACGTCCAGGGCTTCCAGATCGGCTTCGGTCGGCTTGCGGTCGGTCATGTGGGGCTCCTTGGCCGAAGAACGTTCGGAAGGGATGTAGCGCTCCCGGTCGCCGTTGGGAAAGCGCTTGTCGCCGGATAGGTGACGAAGGCGGCGCGAGCCCCTACCTAAGACACATGACCGTTCACGCCTCCCCGCCGCCCATCCTCGAAACCGCCGGTGTCGATCCCGACGAGGCCCTGTCGATCCTGAAGGGCGCGCTGAACGGCGCCGACGACGGTGAGCTGTTCCTGGAACGGTCCGAGAGCGAGAGCCTGGTGTTCGACGACGGCCGGCTGAAGTCCGCCGCCTACGACGCCAGCGAGGGTTTCGGCCTGCGCGTGGTGGCGGGCGAGACCGCTGGTTACGCCCACGCCAACGAGATTTCCGCCGCCGCCTTGCGCCGCGCGGCCGACAGCGCCGCCCTGGCCAAGCAGGGCCACGCGGGTGTCGTGGCCGATGCCCCGCGCGCCACCAATCAGAAGCTTTACGGCGAAGTCGACCCCCTCGCCTCGCCCGCCTTTTCCGACAAGATCGCCTTGCTGGCCGAGATCGACGCCTGGGCCCGCGCCCGCGATCCGCGCGTGGTCCAGGTGTCGGCCTCGCTGGTCGGAGAGCGGCGGGCCATCGAGATCCTGCGCGCCGACGATCGGGCTGTGCGCGACATCCGCCCGCTGGTGCGGCTGAACGTGTCGGTCACCGTCGAGCAGGACGGCCGACGCGAAAGCGCCTCTTCCGGAGCCGGCGGCCGGGCCGGGTTCGAAACCTGGGTCGCCCCGGAACGCTGGCAGGCCCAGGTGGACGAGGCGCTTCGCCAGGCGCTGGTGAACCTGGAGGCGGTCGATTGCCCGGCCGGAGAGATGGACGTGGTGCTGGGCGCCGGCTGGCCCGGCGTGCTGCTGCACGAGGCGATCGGCCACGGCTTCGAGGGCGACTTCCACCGCAAGGGCTCGTCGGTCTTCAACGGCATGATGGGCAAGCGCGTCGCCGCTCCGGGCGTTACGGTGGTCGACGACGGTTCCATCGCCGGGCGGCGCGGGTCGCTGTCGGTCGACGACGAGGGCACCCCGACGCAGCGCAACGTGCTGATCGAGGACGGCATCATGGTCGGCCTGATGCACGACCGGTTGTCGGCGCGGCAGATGGGTGTACAGGCCACCGGAAACGGGCGTCGCCAGTCCTTCGCCCATATGCCCATGCCGCGCATGACCAACACCTTCATGGAGGGGGGGCGGGATTCCAAGGCCGACATGATCGCCAACACCAAGCGCGGCCTCTACGCCGCCAACTTCTCGGGCGGCCAAGTGGACATCACCAACGGCAAGTTCGTCTTTCAGTGCAACGAGGCCTATTTGATCGAGGACGGAGTGATCACCGCTCCGGTGCGCGGCGCCACCCTGATCGGCGACGGCGCCACGGCCCTGACGCGGATCGAAATGGTCGGCGACGACTTCGCCTTCGACCCGGGCGTGGGCGTCTGCGGCAAGGCGGGCCAGGGCGTACCGGTCGGCATCGGTCAGCCCAGCCTGAAGATCGGCGGCCTGACCGTCGGCGGCACGGCTGTTTGAACCATAGCGGAACCGTATCGGACAGTGACGTGTTTCCCCGCCACACCGGAGAGGAGACCCCCAATGTCCACCGAACGTACTGTTGAGCATCCCGATGGCCGCGTCGAGCGCATCACCGAGAGCACGGCCGCGCCCACCGTTGTCGAACGTCGCGGCGGCGGCGGCATGGGCGCCATCGTGGCCCTGGTCATCGGCCTGCTGGCCGTGCTCGTGATCGGCTATTTCCTGATGAACATGAGCCGGAACGACGCCGTGGAATCCAACGCCATCGCCGGCGCGGCCGAGAGCGTCGGCGGCGCGGCCGACAACATCGGCGAAGCGGCCCGGGATGCAGTTCCCGAACGCGCCAACTGATCCTGGTTCGATGGCGTCGCGCCCTGATCGGCTGAACGTCTGGCTGGCCAGTCCCCGCCTGCGGTGGGGGCTGGGCGGCTTGGCGATCGTGGCGATCGGCGCGGCGACCGTCGCGATGACGGCCCGCCCGCGACCGGCGACGGCGGAGATAGACGACGCCCTGATCCAGATTCGCCTGGTGGCGCCGACCGAGCCCGAGGTCGAACCTGGCGAGATCATGGACGTCGGCCGTCTGCGCGACGATTTCGACCGGGCCGTGCTGATCCGCGCCGAAGCCGCCCGGCGCGCGGAAAGGGCGGCCGCTGCGGCCGCTCTGGCCTATCACGACGAAGATTATGGCGACGACTATGTGGACGACCGTGACGCGCCGCCGGTTCGCATGATCCGGTCCGACGGTTGGGGGCCGGTGGTGACCCTGCCCGCCCCGCCCCGGCGCCCCGTCGAGCGGGAGCCGGCCTTCGTCGGATCCCCTACGGCCTATGGGTTCGACGCGCCTCGGCCCGACTACGCCGCCGAACGGCGCGCCCGGCGCGAAGCCTGGGAAGCCAGAGCGGCCCAAGACACCGCCGAACGGCGTGTTCGCGCCTACGCCGACACGCGCTACTGAACCGCGGACGACTGGTCCTCGCGCCAGGCCGGGCCACGCACGTCAAAGCCGGCGGACTGCAGACGATCCAGCACGCCGTCCTCTTCGGCCAGAAGCCGGAGCGGCGCGACCGCCAGCGTCACGCCGGGCTCCGCCAGGGTCGCCTGGACCGCCGTGATCCAGCGTTGCCGCAACGCAGGTCCGATTTCCGGGTCGCCGGTCGGCCAGCAGCGGTCGAACGCCTGGTCCAGCGGGTTGGCGAGCACGGCCGTGACCCGCAATCGGCTCCAGTCGTCCAGGCGGCGTGCGGCGCCGTCCGGCCCGGCCTCGGCCGCGCGCGACGCAGCATCCAGACACGGCAGATAAGTCTCTGGCGGCGCTTGGAGCAGGTTGTCGATCATTTCATCCCCCCGCACGAAGCCCACCGACTGACCCGGCACATCGGCCCGGCGCGCTGTCTCGCGCACCACGCGTTCCACCGCCCGCTCTCGCCGAGGGGCGCCGGCCGTCTTCAGCAGATCGAAGCTTTGGGCCGTGGGCGTTTCCGTGCGCCATCCTTGCGAGCGCTCGCCGGCGTGCAGCTGCTCCAGCCGCGCCATCAGTTCAGGCGAGGCGTAGTCGGCGATGGTGGTGTCCTTGGGCAGACGGGCCACGGTGCGGATGCGCCAGATCACCCGCATCACGTCGGCCAGGGAGGCCCGGCCCTCAATCGGATAGAGGATACGCTCGGCTCGCGCGGTTGCAGCCTCCAGCGCCTCGGGCCGCCAGGCGTAGTCGCGCGGCACACCGGATATGGCGCCGACCAGGATGACCGAGCCGGTCGCGGTCTCGACCGTCCACATCGGCAGGCCCGCCCGCCGCGCCACGACCACGATCTCGTCGACGGTGGCGATGGCCTCCTGCGACGGCGTGGCGGTTTGCGCCCAGGCGGAGCCGCCGCCCAGCAGAACGACGACCAGACTCAGACAGGCGATCATCGACATCATCGCATCCTCCGAAACATTACAGATCGTATAGACTTGCTTCATAGAGTATTGGCACGTGAAATCCCTGTAATGATGGAGCCGATTTAATCCACCTTTCCGCCTTGTAACTGGAGATGAACGGCGCGGGTCGCCACACCTTCCCCACCAAATCCGAGGGGAAGACCAATGACAAAGACCGCCCTGATGGCCACCACCGCCCTGCTGTTCGCCAGCTCCGCGGCTTGGGCCGGCGACGAGCCGCAGGTGGCCGAGGCGCCCGTGCCCACCGGGGCCACCAGCCAGGCGCCTCTGGCCGACGCCGCCCAACGCGGGGTGTTGGTGTTCACGCCCGACTTCTTCGCCGCCCAGAGCCCCAACACCGCCCTGGACATGGTCAACCGCGTCCCGGGATTCTCGGTCGACGACGGTTCGGGCGCCCGCGGGTTCGAGGGCGCGGTCGGCAATGTGCTGATCAACAACGCCCGCCCGGCCTCCAAGAACGACACCGGCTCGAACGTCCTGGCCCGCACCCTGGCGCGGCAGGTGGAACGGATCGAGCTGATCCGAGGCGGCGCGCCAGGCATCGACATGCAGGGCTATTCCGTCGTGGTGAACGTCATCCTGAAGTCCGAGAGCAGCCGCCAGTCGATCCTGACCTGGAACACGACCCAGTTCGAAGGGGCCGGCACGGACCTGTACGGCGGCAGCTATCAGTTCACTGCCCGCGACGGCGAACGGAGTTGGGGCGTGACCCTGTCCGACGGGATCAGCATGAGCGATTCCAACGGCGCCGGGCGGCTGATCCGCCGAGATGCGGCCGGCAACGTGCTGCGGGACGAGGCCACGATCAACGACGGCTATGGCGGCGGAAATTCGATCCGCGGCACCTACGCCGGCCCGCTGGCGGGCGGCAAGGTGGACCTGACCGCACGCTACGGGATCAACGACTGGCACGGCTACGACATCACCCAGTCGCCCGTCGCGCACCGCGAGAGCCGCGATGACGAAGACGGCAAGAGCGGCGAATTCGGCGTCACCTGGGAACGGCCGCTGAACGAACGCTTCAAGCTGGAAACCCGGCTGATGCACGAGTTCGGCAGCTGGGACGGGTTGTCGACCTATGACGTTGTCGACAACGGCGTGACCGCGCCGCAGCAAGCCTTCGCCTATTCCGGCGACAGTTCCGAGACCATCCTGCGCGCCTTGGTCCGACATGAGCGGTCGCCCAAGGTCACGATCGAGACGGGCGGCGAGGTCGCCTATAATATGCGCCAGACCGACCAGGCCTTCACCGTCGGCGGAACCAACATTCCCCTGCCCAGCGCTTCGGTCAAGGTCGAGGAAACGCGCGGCGAGCTGTTCTCCAAGGGCACCTGGCGGCTGCATCCGGACCTGACGCTGGAGGGCGGGCTGCGGCTGGAGGCTTCGACCATCAGCCAATCGGGCGACGCCGATCAGGAGAAGAGCTTCTTCTTCGCCAAGCCGCGCTTCCAGGCGACCTGGACGCCGATGCCCGACAACCAGCTGCGCTTCCGCTTCGAGCGCGAAGTGGGACAGCTGGATTTCTCCGACTTCGCCGCATCCGCCGAATTGCAGGACGAGAGCGTGTTCGGCGGCAACGTGGACCTGGAGCCCGAGCAGCGCTGGATCAGCGAACTGACCTACGAACGCCGCTTCTGGGGCGAAGGCGTCGTCTCTATCGGCTATCGCCACGACGAGATCATCGACGCCATCGACGTGATCCCGCTGGGCGACGATCTGTCGGCGGTAGGCAACATCGGCGACGGCGCCCTGGACCAGTTGTCGCTGAACGTGGTGGTTCCGCTGGACAAGATCGGCTTCACCGGCGGCCAGTTCACCTTCAAGAACGACTGGAACAAGACCCGCGTGACCGACCCCACCACAGGCGAGGAACGCGCCATCTCGGGCCAACGGGCGACCCAGGCCAACATCGGCGTCCAGCAGGACATCGCCAGTTGGAAGCTGCAGTGGGGCGTCAACTGGCTGCCCTATCTGGGCCAGCCCAACTACCAGCCGGATCAGGTCTCGCGCTGGCGCGGTTCGGACTATTTCGAGATGTTCGCCGAATACAAGCCAAGCTCGACCCTGGCGATCCGGGCCCAGTTGAATCTCTGGGACGACTTCACGCAGCGCCGCACGGTTTTCGCCGATCGCCAGACGCGCGAGGTCCTGTTCGTCGAAGACCGCGAGATCGACCCCCGCACCTTCTTCTCCCTGCGGGTCCGCAAGACCTTCTGACGCCGAGGGTCATCAAAAACGTAAAGCCCCGGCGGATCGCTCCGCCGGGGCTTTCTGTCAGCTCTGGGCCGGTCAGTGGACGCCGGCCATGCCCTTCTTGAGCAGGGGCGAGATCAGCAGCAGGAAGACGCCGACGCCGACGCCCACCCAGCCGATCGTGCCGAAGATGGAGCCATAGGTCTGCAGCGCCAGCGCGGGACTGGTCACCACGCCCGCCACCGTGTCGGTCGCCGTCGCCTGGGCGATGATGCCCGCCACGATGTGAGCGACAGAGCTGGACAGGAACCAGACGCCCATCATCAGGCCGACCACGCGCGCCACCGACAGCTTGGTGATCATCGACAGACCCACGGGCGACAGGCAGAGCTCGCCGATCGTGTGGAAGAAGTAGGTCAGGAACAGGAACATCAGCGGCACGCGGAAGGCGTCGTTGGCCATGTTCGACGCCGCCCAGGTCAGCACCAGGAAGCCGAAGCCCACCAGCACCAGGCCGAACGAGAACTTCACCGGGGTCGAGGGTTCGAGGTTGCGCTTGCCCAACCAGACCCAAAGCGCCGCCATGATGGGCCCGCCGATGATGATGATGCCCGGATTGAACATCTGCGTGTAGCCCGCATTGAACCAGGCCGGCATCTGCGTCGATTGGTCGGCGAACAGGGTCAGCGACGAGCCGGCCTGTTCGAACAGCGCCCAGAACAGCACCGAGAAGAAGATCAGCACCTCGGCCACCAGCATCCGGCTGCGTTCCGCGCCCTTGAGGCGGAACAGGGTGTAGCCGACGACGGCGGCGAAGATGACGCCGGCGATCCAGGGCAGGCCCGTCTCGATGATCTCGTGACGCTGCATCAGCATCCAGGTCGGGATGACGGCGATCAGGCCGGCGATCCAGAAAAACGGCTCCAGCGGCACGCCCAGGATGGACCGTCCCTTGAGCGGCACGGGCGGCGCCCCCCGGCCTTCTAGCCAGGACTGGCCGAAGATGAAGGTCAGCAGCCCGAACAGCATGCCGATCCCCGCCAGGCCGAAGCCATAGGCCCAGCCATAGGTGAAGCCGAGGTATGAACAGGCGGCCGTGGCCAGGAACGAGCCCAGGTTGATGCCGACGTAGAAGATGGTGAAGCCGCCGTCGCGACGGGGATCGTTCTCGTCGTACAGGGCGCCCACCACGGTCGAGATGTTGGCCTTCAGGAAGCCGACGCCGACGATGATCAGGGACAGGGCCAGGAACAGGACGGGCTCGCCCATCTGGGTGTCGCGAGTGGTCTCCAGCGTGTACGCGCCCGTCGCGGTGAAGGCCGGGAAGCCAGCGGCGGCGGCGGCCTGAGGCGCAGCCTGGGTGGCGGGATCCAGCGCCCCGGTCGGAGGCGAGCCCAGCGCCTCGCCGACAGCGACCGCGCCGGCGTCGGCCGCATTGGCCGCCGACGGTTCGGTCCCGACGGTGGAAACGCCTTCCGGCGTGATGGCGATCTGGACCCGCTCGTCGCCGTTGACGGCGAACATCTGGCGGTTCTGGTCGCGGCCTTCGACCTGAATCTCGTAGGTGGTGTCGCCGATGGTCAGGCGTTCGCGGCCGCCGGTTCCCTCGAATGCCATGGTGAAGTGGCCCACGACCAGCAGGACCGCGCCGATGATGACCGCCTTGCGAGAGCCCAGATACTTGTCGGCGATCATGCCGCCGATGACCGGCATCAGATAGACCAGGGCGGCGTAGGCGGCGTAGATCCCTTGCGCCTCGGCGGGGCCGAACAGGAAGTGCTGGGTCAGATACAGGACCAGCAACGCTCGCATACCGTAGTAGGAAAACCGCTCCCACATCTCGGTGAAGAACAGGATCACCAGCCCCCGCGGGTGCCCCAGGAAAGTCTTGCGAGGCGCGAGCGCCCCCCCATCCGTCGCTGTCAACGGCTCACTCCCAACTGCCGCGCCATGACCCGGCGCGCGAAAGGCGCATAAGCAGCACGGTCGGCCCGCCCGGACAAGGCTTAAGGCTATCGCCGCGTTAACTTGTCCCGGCCTCGGCGGGCTGGCCCGCGCCGTGCTTGGCAGTCGGGCGACTGGTGCGGAATGTGCCGGCGTGGGACGAGGAGAGGGCGATGGCCGTGCGGCCGATGCAGCCGTCGGATTATGAGGGGGTGAACCGCCTCTATCGCTCGGTCGGCTGGCCTGAACGGTCGCTGGCGGGTTGGCGCTGGCTGGAGGCCAACCCCGCACGGCTGGAAACGGCCGCCCCGGTCGGCTGGGTCATCGCCGACGAGGCCGACGCCCCCGCAGCTGTCGTCGGCAATCTCGTGCAGCGCTTTCACGCCGGCGAGCGCCGGCTGATCGGCGCGACGGGCTTTTCGATCGTGGTGCCGCCGTCGCGCGCCGGGGTCAGCCGGTCGCTGATCCGCGCTGTGATGAAGCAGCCGGGCCTGTTCGCCGTCTACACCTTCAACGCCAATCCCAAGGCCGCGCCGCTTTACAAGTTGTTCGGCCTGCGCCCCTTCCCCGACCACACCCACGCCTTGAAGCTGTCCTGGCGGGTCGACTGGACGGCCAGCCTGGGCGGACGTCTGCTTCGCGCCCTCTACGCCCGCACGCCGGCGGAACAGGCGCACCGGATCGGCGAACGCCTGCTGAACCGCCGACTGGACGCCGACCGACCGCTGCGTCTGCCGGAGGGAATGCAGAGGCTGCGCGACGTGTCGGACCGCTCGCCCTACGCCACTTATTGGACCGCGCTAAAGACGACGACGCCGCTACTGGCCGATCGGTCGCCGGAGATCATGCGCTGGCGGATGTCGGATCCCGATCAGGCGCGCCCGCGCCTGCTGCTGGCGGTCGTCCGCGACGGCGCGATCCAGGCCACGGCGATGGCGATGATCGCCAAGACCAGCATCCTGGAGCCGCCCTGCCTGGACATCATCGACCTGACCGCCCTGCCGGGTCCGAAGGCGGATCATGACGTTCAGAGCCTGGTGCGGACGCTGATCGCCAACGCACGGGCAATGGGTGCGGCCAAGGTTCGGTTGCCGATGGTGTCCCCGATCCTGCTGGCCCAGTTGGGACCGCTGGCGAAGCGCGCCCGCAAGGAGGGCGGTTGGGGTCACTGCCATGCCCGCATCACGGACGACGCCCTGGCCGCGCTGTGGGCGCCGACGCCGTTCGACGGCGACTTCTCGGTGTGCTCGCGGCCGGCGCCCGTTCGGTCCGTCCACGCCGCTCGGCGACGCTCCACTCCGGTGGGCCAGGCGATGAAGGCCTGACGCCTCAGGGGTTGGAGCGGGCCTTCAGTTCGTCACGGATTTCGGTGAGCAGGGCCTCGGTCGGGGTCGGGGCGGCCGGCGCCGGATCGGGCTGGGCCGCCTGCTGACGACGCAGGCTGTTGATGCCCTTGACCACCAGGAAGACCACCCAGGCCACGATCAGGAACTGGATGACGGTGTTCAAGAAGGCGCCGTACTGGATGGCCACCTTCTCGACCGCCTCGGTCGCCGGGTTCTCGGGCCGCAGCACCCATTCCAGCTTCGAGAAGTCGATGCCGCCCGTGATCAGGCCGATGGGCGGCATCACCACCTGATCGACCAGGCTCTTGACGATGCCGTTGAAGGCCGCGCCGATGATGACGCCGACGGCCAGATCGACGACATTGCCCTTGACGGCGAACTCGCGGAACTCGGAAATCAGGCTCATGGAATATCCCTAGGATTCAGGCGTCGCCGGACGCGTTCAGACGTTCGCGCAGTTCCTTGCCGCTCTTGAAGAAGGGTACGGCCTTGGCGGGGACGTCGACGGTCTCGCCGGTGCGCGGATTGCGCCCCTGACGCGCCGGACGCGACCGGACGGAAAAGGCGCCGAAGCCGCGCAGTTCGACCCGGCCGCCCTCCGACAGGGCGTCGGTCATCTTGCCGAGAATGACATTGACCAGTCGCTCCACCTCCGCATGGGTCAGGTGGGTGTTCTCGGCCGCCAGTTTCTCGATCATCTCCGACTTGATCATGAAAGCCCCTGCCCTGATCCTTCCGATGAGACGTCCCTCGAGGGTCGGCTCACCCTAACCCCCGAACGACATTGCACAAAGCCCCTTTGCGCGTCTTCGTTCGCCGGCACCATGTCGGTTGCCGAACACAGGCGCAAGGGGCAGGCCGCCGCCGATGCGCCGGGGACGAAAAAAAGGGCGGCGGGATCACCCCGCCGCCCGATCTTCCTGCTTCCATCGCGGAGCGCGAAGCGCCCCGCGATTCGAGAAGCCTTACTCCTTGGAGCCGGCGTTCTTCAGCGCGGCGCCCAGGATGTCGCCCAGCGAAGCGCCCGAGTCGGACGAGCCGAACTGTTCGATGGCTTCCTGTTCGTCCTTCATTTCCAGCGCCTTGATCGACACCGAGACGCGGCGCGAGGCCTTGTCGACGGCGGTGATCATGGCGTCGACGCGGTCGCCGACCGAGAAGCGTTCCGGACGCTGCTCGTTGCGGTCGCGCGACAGGTCCGACTTGCGGATGAAGGCCGTCACGGGCGCATCGTCTTCACCGAACTTGACCTCGATGCCGCCGGTCTCGATCGACGAGACGGTGACCGTGATCTGCTGGCCGCGACGATAGGTGTCGCCCTCGCCGATCGGGTCGCCGCCCAGCTGCTTGATGCCCAGCGAGACGCGTTCCTTTTCGACGTCGACGTCCAGGACCTTGGCCTTGACCATCTCGCCCTTGCGGTAGCGCTGGATGGCTTCTTCACCCGACACCGACCAATCGAGGTCGGACAGGTGCACCATGCCGTCGATGTCGTTGTCCAGGCCGATGAACAGGCCGAACTCGGTGGCGTTCTTGACCTCGCCCTCGACGGTCGAGCCGATCGGGTGGTTGGCGACGAAGGCGTCCCACGGATTGTCCTGAGCCTGCTTCAGGCCCAACGAGATGCGGCGCTTCGAAGCGTCGACGTCCAGCACGACCACGTCCACTTCCTGCGAGGTGGAGACGATCTTGCCGGGGTGGACGTTCTTCTTGGTCCAGGACATTTCCGAGACGTGCACCAGGCCCTCGACACCGGCTTCCAGCTCCACGAAGGCGCCGTAGTCGGTGATGTTGGTGATGCGACCCGTGTACTTGGCGCCGACCGGGTACTTGGCTTCCACGCCGTCCCAGGGGTCCGACTGCAGTTGCTTCATGCCCAGGCTGATGCGCTGGGTGTCCGGGTTGATCTTGACGATCTGCACCTTGACGGTGTCGCCGACCGCCAGGACCTGCGACGGGTGCGACACGCGCTTCCACGACATGTCGGTGACGTGCAGCAGGCCGTCGATGCCGCCCAGGTCGACGAACGCGCCGTAGTCGGTGATGTTCTTGACCACGCCTTCGCGGACTTCACCCTCTTGCAGCTGGCCGACCAGCTCGGTGCGCTGTTCGGCGCGGGCTTCTTCCAGGATGGCGCGACGCGAGACGACGATGTTGCCGCGCGGACGGTCCATCTTCAGGATGGCGAAGGGCTGTTCCTTGCCCATCAGCGGGCCGACGTCGCGGACCGGACGGATGTCGACCTGCGAGCCCGGCAGGAAGGCCGAGGCGCCGCCCAGGTCGACGGTGAAGCCCCCCTTGACGCGACCGACGATGGCGCCGTTGACCGGCTGGCCTTCGGCGAACACGGCTTCCAGACGGGTCCAGGCTTCCTCGCGGCGAGCCTTGTCGCGGCTGATGACGGCTTCGCCCAGAGCGTTCTCGACGCGCTCCAGATAGACTTCGACGTTGTCGCCGACCTTCGGCAGCTTGGCGTCTTCGCCTTGGCCGAACTCGCGCATGGCGATGCGGCCTTCGGTCTTCAGGCCGACATCGATGATCACGATGTCTTTTTCGATGCCGACGACGCGGCCGTGAACGACCTGGCCTTCGCCGAAGTCGCGGCCTTGCAGCTGTTCGTCGAGCAGGGCGGCGAAATCGTCGCGGGTGGGGGTGAGAGTGTCAGTCATGGAGCCGAGAAGCGTCCTGTAAGGGCTAGGGCGCGCGACCATGCGGTCCCGCGCGGGATGGATTGAAAGGATAGTCAGGTCGTCGGATGCGAGACCGGTCGG
>NZ_DLMO01000117.1:698-23101 GCF_002479325.1 Brevundimonas sp. UBA7534 | reverse complement strand
GAGGATCCGCGGGGGGCTGCTGAACATGGTGCGGCTGTTTCCACCCGAGGAGATCGTGCCCGAACCAGAGTTCCGCGGCATGCAGCACCTCCCGGCCACCGCGGTGCGCAGCGTCGTCGAGACACTGTTCGCCCTGCCGGTCACCGTCTCATATGACCTTCGTCAGGTCAGCGGAGCGCTCGTCGAAGCCGGGGCGGACCTGACGCCCTATACGCCGGTCGAGCCGTTCCAGCGACCCTTCTCCGCCCTGCTATCGATTGAGGTCAGCCGCGGTTTGCGCGAGGGCCGCGCGGGCTTCCCGGGCGTCGAGGTGATCAGGGAGGACGTCATGGCGCGACTGGTCAGCCTGAGAGGCGTCACAGAGTGGCTGCTTGAACAGCACCGCGCTCGACTGGCGGCGGACGCGGGCCCGCTCCTTCGACTGAACAAGAAGGCCTTCAGGCTTCAGGAGAGCTTCGACCCGCTGGACGCCGGCGATCTCGATCTTCTTCGCGCCTTCGAGCTACTGGAGAACAGGGCGGGGCTGCTGGAGACCTTGATCCGTCTGGCCCAGTCCAAATCCGCGCGACGGGACGTCGGCCGCGCCCTGGGACCCATGCGGCTCGTCAATGTGTCGCCCGCGCAAGGGCATAAGGTCGATCTGCATTTCGTGGCCAGAGGCGATGCGCTTGATGTCGACATCGCCCCGGGGACCTTTGGCGTCGTCCTGTCCGACGGCGAACCGGACCTGGTGCTCGATCCCCGGCTCTGGCCGTCCATGGGTTGTGAACTGAGATCGCCGAGGCCAGGCGATGGCGCGAGCTTTGTGCGAGTGTCCATGTTCAAGGGCACGTTCGACAGCCCGCTCTTCCAGGAGGTCAGACGGCGCGCGGGCGAAGACGACTGGTGGCTCGACAAGACCTTCCTGGATCTCAACACCGGAAAGTCCGAGGCCTTCCTCAATTATCTCGGGGCGGGAGCGACGGCATGACGGTCAAATCGGACATCCTCGACTTTCTCCGGTCGCCGGCGGACTTCTCCGCGACAGTCACGGATCCGGAGGTCTGGCTCGCCGCGCTGGAGGCGGTCGCGATTCCGTCCATTGAGGCCTCGGGCGATCGCGCTCTGAGACCCGCGCAGGAGGCGGCCTGGCGGGGTCTGGCGCGAAATCGTGTCGGCCTCATCCTCGGTCCGCCCGGCACGGGCAAGACGCACCTCCTGTCGTGGCTGATCGTGGCCTACGCGATCGCGCGCCAGCACAAGACCCGGCCGGGCAGGGTCTTCGTCAGCGCCTTCACCCGGAACGCTGTGGTCAACGTCCTGGAGGGCGTGGCGAAGCGTCAGGCGGTGCACGACCCCGAGGCGCCCGAGCCGATCTATTACGGGGCACCGCCCGCAGGGGGTCTGCCGGCGGGTATCCGTCATGTCCAGGCGGGGGATGAGGACGACGTCCTCGCGCAGATCGCGAGCGGTCGCGTGGTGGTGGGCGGGACCATCTGGTCCCTCTACCGGTTGCTGGGCACGGGAAAGGCGCCTGGAGGCGACAGCAAGATGACCGCCCCCCTATTCGACCTGATCTGCATCGACGAAGCCTCGCAGGTCGTTCTCGGCCAGGGGTTGATGGCCCTGGCGGGAATGGCGAAGGGGTGCCGACTGGTCGTGGCGGGAGACGATCGTCAGCTGCCGCCCATTCGGGCGGCGCGGCCGACGGAAGCGTCCGGGCGGGATCTCGGCGGGTCCCTTTATGCTTTCTTGAAATCGGCTTCGGTCGCCGAGTTCGCGCTCGAGGAGACCTTCCGTCTCAATGCGCCGCTTACCGAGTTCGCCCAGGCCAACTTCTACGACGACACCTATGTCTCGGCGGCACCGGACGAGCGTTTGGCCCTGACGCCGGATTGGGAGGCAGGGCTGGACTCGATCGCCCGGATCGCGCTCGACCCGGCCTATCCGATCGTTGTTCTGCTCCACGACGGCCCCTCGGCCTCGACCTCCAATCCCTTTGAAGCGGTGCTGACGGCCCGGCTCGCGGAAGCTCTGTTAGAACGCGCCGTTGACAGCGCCGGGGAGACCCGAAGCGTCGAAGCCTTCTGGGCTGAAGGACTGGCGATCGTCAGTCCGCACCGCGCGCAGAACGCGGCCATCCGCGCGGCACTACCCCGCAGACTCAAGGACAATGCCTTTGTCGAAACCGTTGATCGCATCCAGGGCAAGGAGCGTGACGCCGTCATTCTCTCTTACTGCGTTGCGGATTCCGAATTCGCCCTGGTCGAGGGCGATTTCATATTCTCCCCGGAGCGGCTGAACGTCGCCACCACCCGAGCCAAAACCAAATTGATCGTCCTGATCAGCCGTCGGCTCGTCGAGATCACACCCGCCGAGCAGGAGATCGTCGACAAGGCCGAGCTCCTGCGCAAGTTCGTGTTCGAGTGTGGCGAACTCACCCAGATCGAAACTGCGGCACCGAGCGGGCGCGCGATCCATCTCGAGGTTCGGGTCAAGGCGTTCGACGGCGAAGCGCCCGAGTTCATCTCGCGCGAAGACCCTATCGTCGAGGCGGCCCCGGTAGAGATGACCCCGGAGCTGGAGGTCGTTCTGGCGGGCATACGCGACGTGGCGTCCAGGGACGGCTACGGTTCGGCTGCCCTATCCAAGGTCCGCAAGGCCCTTGCGATGCCGCGGGATCCCTTCGAGCAAGCGCGACTGCTCCACCTGATGGGATGGGTTTCCCTGGACCGGATTGACGGACAGTTTGGCCCGTTCTGGGCCGCGCGTCCGTTTGACGCCCAGCGTCGGGTGTTCGCGGCCGATGAAGACACCGTTCGGCAGAGGCTGCCGGGCGTGGTGCGTGACGCACGAAGCGGCCGGCATGCCTTCTACAACAGGGTGAGAGATCGCTTCGGCTGGATGACGACGGGGGAAGGAGACGCCCTCCTGCCCATCATCCATCGACTGGAAGCCGAAGGCTTGGTGCGGCTCGTGCCGCTCAACAAAAGCATCGCCGTCGAGATGGTGGATCAGGACGTGGCCGAAGAAGTCGCGCCTCCGGATCCGGAAGCGCGTCTGTCCGATGACGACTATCGGGTGCTCAACGCGCTAGAAGATTTCGAGACGGGCCGGCTGAACTTCGGCGTCTTCGACAACTGGACGTCGATGAACGACCTAATGCGGCTGAGCGGGCTGACCCTTGGGGAGGCGACCGCATCCGTGTCGCGTCTGGAGGCGAACGGCCATCTGATGATGGCGGACGGCTCGCGCCTGCGCTCGCGAATGGCGGAACTCGCCCGCGAGCTCCGCCATGTGAAGCAAAGGTTCAGATCGGACGACGCAGGACGGCGCCCCTATCTGACGCGCAGCCTGAAAGTGGAGCTCCGCACGCGGGCCAAGCCCACGCGGGATCAACATCTCGCGACAGTCCTTGAAGACGCGTCCGCGGGGCGCGGACCGTTGCAGGTTCGAGCCCTGGCGGGGCTCCGGGAGACGCTTGAACGGCTTTGGGGAGATCGGGCGGCCCTGGCGGGCTTTCAGGCTCGAGGCCTTGGCGGGATCCTGGACGCCTGGAACGGGGAGGGCGGGTCATCGATCGCCATCGCGGCGGACACCGGCTCCGGAAAGACCGAGGCGGCGGTGCTCCCCATCATCGCCGGAGCCATGGCGGACAGGATGGCCGGCATCCAGGGCGTTCGGGCGATCCTAGCCTATCCCCGGATCCGTCTGGCGGCGAACCAGGCGCAGCGACTGGCCGAGTATCTGGCGGCCTGCGCCGAAACGCCTGGCCTGCCGTTGCTGACCCTTGGATTGCAGGTCGGCGCCGTGCCTCAATCATTCGACGCCATGCACCCGGAAACGGCCCGGGACTGGCAGCCCGCCGGTGCGGGAGCGTTTGTCTTCCCGTTCTTCACCTGCCCGCGCTGCGGCGGCGTCCTGACTTTGCGTGTGGGCGACGGTGACGACGGCGTTGACGCCCTTGTGTGCGGGTCCGGGGACTGGCGGTACAACGGCTGGGTCGGGTCCAAGTCGCTGATGAAGACGCGACCGCCAGCGATCTTTCTGCCCACGACCGACAGTCTTCATCAGTGGATGCACAATCCCGAGTACGGGCGGCTGTTCGGCGACGACGCCGACTTTGCGCCGCCCCGTGTCCTGCTGGCGGACGAAATCCACCTCTACACCCACATTCACGGATCGCAGGTCGGTTGGACCCTGCGCCGTCTGGCCGGCCGGGTCGAAACCAACATGCCGTCACAAGGCCCGATGGTCATGGTCGGGATGAGCGCCACGATCGGCGATCCCGCGGGGGCGTGGGGTCGGCTCGTCGGACGAGGCGAGGTTGGCATCGTCCGACCTGAAGTGGGCGAGAGCGAGGTCAATCCTCGGGGCCGCGAGTATTTCTACTTCATCCAACCCGAGATCGAGTCGCGCGGATCCGACATCAGCGGCGCCTCGACGACGATCCAGAGCCTGATGTGTCTGGGACATAGCGTTCGGCGCAGGACCGGAGTTGAGGGAGGGTACAGGTCCCTGGTCTTCTTCGACTCGATCGACAAGATGCGGCGACTGCACGGCGCCTTCGTCGACGCCGAGGAAGGGCGCGAGCTCGCCGCGTTCAGGACGGTGGATTTCGGCGAGGACCCCGCGGGCGATCCGCAGACCGCCTGCTGCAAGGATCCGATCGGCTGCGATCGTTTCTCCGACGGTGAGTGCTGGTGGTTCGCCGCGAACGACGAGCGGCAACACTCGGCTCATGGCGTCGCCCCTCCGGGCCGGCCGTTGAAGGTCGCGGGAAGCCCGATCTATTCGGGGACGAGCAGCGAGGCGGAATCGCTGATCAAGGGCTCCGACGTCGTATTCGCCACCTCATCCCTCGAGGTTGGCTACGATGATCCGGACATCACTCTGGTTTATCAGCATTACGCGCCCCAGAACCTCGCCAGCTTCATCCAGCGCAAGGGGCGTGGCGGGCGCGGCGTCGACGATCGACCGAATACGGCCGTGACCTTGTCGCTCTATTCGCCCCGGGACGCCTGGTGGTTCCGGCGGCCCGAAGAGATGATCTCCCCTGTCGGCTTCGACGTGCCCCTCAACATCGGCAACGCCTTCGTCAGGCGCGGCCAGGCGCTCTCGACGCTTATGGACGGATTGGCGCGATGGGAGCGGGGCGTTTCGCGACCGGCGCTGTCGCCGGACGGTCGGGTCGAACCTGACGCCCTGATGGCCGGCGGCGACCTAGTCGAGGCGGTCTTTGGCGACGATGTCTGGTCCGGCTTCGGCCTATCGGG
Organism: Brevundimonas sp. UBA7534; assembly: GCF_002479325.1. Classification (GTDB taxonomy): domain Bacteria; phylum Pseudomonadota; class Alphaproteobacteria; order Caulobacterales; family Caulobacteraceae; genus Brevundimonas. The sequence continues at coordinate 17,846 of NZ_DLMO01000117.1, read as the reverse complement.
CGTCGACGACTTCTGGCGAGCGGCGACCGCCGACGTGGTGTTTGACGGGCCGTCGCTCTCCAGGGCCCGGAGCCAGTTGGCCTGGGCCCCCAATGCGCTCTTCGACAGCATCAATCTGCCGACCATCGATGTGACGGGCGTGGACGTCCATGGCGGGGCCCGTCAGGATATCAGTCTGGCCCTTTCGACGCTGGCTCCTGGCAATGCCACGCGTCGTTTCGAACCGCGGGCTGTGCATTGGCGCGAGCCCCATCAAGGCCGCGCGCCCTGGTTTGATCATGCGGACTATGCGACGGCCGAGTTCACGTCGCTCGGGGCGGACTCGGCCGCTGTGCTGGCAAGTTTGCCGAAGGATGTGCGAGGCGCTCTGGAGGGGCTTTCGCCGGATTTGTGCCGGCCGATCTCGGTCACTCTGAACAAGATCGGCTGGATGGCGGGGTCATTCTGGAATGCCGAAGCCCGGTTTGGCGACGGCGTCTCCGCGCCGGCGGGGCCTGTGACAACGGGCGGAACCGAACTCAACCATGACAGCCGGGGAGATCTCCGGGGTTTTGTTACGGTGTCAGCCGCGCCTGAACGCGGCCGCGTCCTCGGCCCCGACCTGGGCCGGGGCGTCCAGTCCGTCGCCGTTTTCAGCGGCGACGCCGTCGGTCAGGGCGGATCAGGCCTCAGCGCCGCAAGGGTTTATTGGGGCGCGGACGCCCTCGTGAAATTCGCCGATCCCGAGGTCGATCCGGTCGCGATCGCCCAGACCTTCGTCCATCCCGACACCCGTGCGCCCTTGCTCCATGGCTTTGTCGCCGAGACCGAGGGTCTGCAGGTCCAGGTGGACGGTGCGGCCCTGGACGCCTTCGTCGAAGCGCAACTCTCGGGCCCTGGCGCCCTTGAACAGGACCTGGTTTGGAGGCGACGCCAGGCCCTGCGCTTCTTCGTGGAGTCCATGGCGCGGGGGGCGGGGCTGGATGGCTATGAAGCCGAGCGGGGCGCCAACCTCATCGCCGCGATCGGCGAGGTTCCAGATCTCAGGGCCAAGCTGCTCCGACTCTCCCGGTTCTGGTCAGGCGATCGACTGGCGTCTCTGTTCGAGGAAGCCCGTCAGCAGTGTTTCGCCCATCACCCCCTGATGACGCCGACGCGCGTCGCGCGGGCCGCCGAGGCCTTCGCGTCGGACGCCATGCGAGAGGTGGTGACCCGGGCGCTCGCGGAGGCCGAGCGCCCGGAGGCGGTCCGGAGCCATCTCAGAAGCCTGGTGCTTCACGGATTGGCGATCCGCCTGCGGCGACTGGTGTCCCATGTGGGGCAGGGCGATGATCGGCGGCTGTTGTTCCATGCGCGCCTGCCGCTGCAGTTCGATCAGACGGACGACCTCGTTACGGTCTGCGAGGCCGGCGCCCACGGCGACGGTACGATCCGCGCGGTCGAGACGTCATGGGACGAGGTTCGGGCGCTCTGGGCCGGCGGCTTCATCGCCGCATGTCCGAACGCCGAGGAAGATGCGCTGGTTGAGCGGTTCTGGGGGATGTCGGATCAGCATACCGCCTGGCGTGCGCAGGACCCGCGGGATCCTCGGGTCCTGCGTTCGATCGGCGAAGCATTGAGCGGTCGGCTCGAATCGCCGCCAGCATCGGTCGTCCGGATTCTCTTCGACGTCGAGACGGTCTCGGCGGAGCCCGTGACCTTCTATGATCTGGCGGCGGAACTGCGCGCCCTGCGAGACGAGATCATGATTGCACGCGGGCGCCCGCCGCTTGACTGGGAGATCGCCGGAGCGGCGGTGGCGAGGGCCCAGCAAGGCGGTGAGACGCCTCTGTCCCGGCTGTATACGGCCTACCAGACCCTGGACGACGTCGGCGAGGGCGCCTTCAGCCCGGAGGCGCGTCTGGCGGATCAGGCCTACCGGCTCGCCGCGCCGCTGTGTGTCGACGGCTGCCGTGGATGCGTTCATCAGTCCAGCGATGTGATGGCGGACTCGCTGGTTGAGTCCTCGGTCAGCCGACGTGCGCTCGAGGCCTTCTTCGGGGCCTAGGTCGGCACGATCGAGAACTGGCCCAGGGCGTCGTTCTCGTTCAGCCAGGCCCAGACCTCGGGCGTCACCATGTCCAGGCTCGCCCGACGTTCGGCCAGGGCGTTCAGGAAGGTGCCGACGGAATCCGCGCCCACGAGCGCGGCCCGGGCTTCCTGGAGGCGTTCGAACTCACGCGCTCGATCCTGGACGACCTTGAGGAGATCTTCCGGCTGGAGTTGGTCGATAGGAACCGTCGCCTTGGCTCCGAAGGCCGTCAGGCGCTGACCCAATTCGGCCGTCGCGCCGATCTTCCCGAGGAGGGCTCCATAGGCGATGAGCGGTTGGTAGTCGCTCTGTGCCTTCGCCTTCACGCGATGGCGGAGAGCTCGATCGAAGGTCTGGACCGCGGGTGTGAACTCCTTTTCGTAAGCCCACAGCGCCTGGCGCAACTTGTCTTCGTCGTCGACCTCGCTGAGGCTTTCACCAACCTCCCTGGCGATGCCCCTCGTCGTGTCGACGGCGTCGCCCAGATCGACGGCGTCCGGCCCGGACAGAACCCGTGCGAGGTTGAACAGCACCTCCAGTCTGGCGGTCTGCTGGGGCGCGCCCTTGAGCTTGTCCGCGGCCGTTCGGAGTTGATCGCCGAGCCGTCTCTGCTCGACGGCTTGCGGCAGGCTCGGGAGGAGCGCCTCGAGTTCCACCAGATTGTCGGTCATCGCGAAGCCTCCGGGCGGCGAGCGGTCTCGATCAGGGTTCGACCCAGGTCCTGGACCGTCGACAGGGTTGCTGCACCAGAGGCCTCCTTGATGCAGGCGGCGGTGTGTTCGAGCAGGATGTCGATCAGGCGCTCGCCTTCAGCCGCGAGCGAGCCCAGATCGTCGAGCGCGCGGGCGGGTTTCGCCGCCAGCCACCCCAGTCGATGCGCGAGCGTCTCCGGGGCTCCGCCGTCGGGCAGTTCCATGTCCAACAGCCAGTCTTCCATGGGTTGGAGGATTTCGGGCGCGAGCCGCCCCTGGGACTGGAGGCTCTCGTAGTATTTCTTCCAGAACGTGACCTTGTCGGGTGCGACGGCGGGCAGCGAGGCGGCCACAGCCGTGATGGCCTTGCTAAGCCGCTGAAGATGCTGGTCGATGGCGCTGTTGCGCAGGGAGGTCAGCAGGTTCGCGGATCTGTTCTTCAGTTGCGAGAACTCCGTACGGTCGATGTGGGCCGCCTTGTCACGCCAGGTCGAGGCGAGTTCCAGCGCCCTCATATATTCATCGGGTAGGTTGGCGTCGCCCTGGGGAGCCGCATCGGTGAAGCCGGACACGATCATCCGATGAACGGCGCCCGCGACCTCGCTGACGTCCGTCAGACCGTGGATGGCGACGCTGTCGTCCACGGTCAGCGAGACCAGCAATCGCAGTTCATCTCGCAACCGGGCATGAACCTTGTCGGTCTGGTTCAGCCAGTCCTGCCAGGGCTGGGATCGGGCCCTCGGATCGCTGGTCGCCTCGACTTCGTCACTGAGCAGGGTGCGCAGTTGATTGGCGATCGGCGCGGACGGGGAGACCGCGCCGCGTAGCCAGGCGCGCGCGAGCAAGACCTGGGCGAAGGTCGCGGCGGGGCGCCAGAGGCGCCCTGCGCTGTCCCGGGGCACGCGGCGTGAGACGTAGGCGATTGTCAGGTCTTCAAGCCGCCTGAGGAAGGTCGCAAGATTACGACGGTGGAAGGTTGCGTCGCTGGCCGAAAGGGACTTGTCCCATCCCAGTGCCAGGTAGGCCTCCAGACCATTGAGGGCCCAGGTTTCGCGCGGCACGGTGAGATAGTCCCGGCCACCGCCCGTCGTGCCCTCCAGCTTGACCCGTTCAAGCGTCACAAGGCGTGAGAACAGGACCGGCGCCATTCCCATGCGTCGGGCGTCAAGCCTGGAGATGATCGCATGCAGATGCTGGTTCCAGCGACTGGCGGTCTGGATCGGTGTTCCGGCGTGCCAGTCGCGGATGCTGGCTCGCAGAACTTCGAAGTCCGACGTCTTGACCGTCGCTCGCTTCGGCTTCGGGGCGGTGACGGGCGAACGTGCGGGTCGGGTCACGCCATAGCTGGTGACAGGAGCCGGCGGCGCCTCGGCCTGGATGTCCTCCAGGGCGAGGCTCGCCACCGGTTCCACCGGACGGACTTCCGACGCGCCGTCCTCACCTGCCGCTTCGCCACCCAACCATGGGGCCTGGAAGGCGTCGAACAGGCTTTTCGGCGCGGCGGCGAAAGCGAGTTCACCATCGACCAGGGTGGTTCCGGCCCGTTCGGGATCCGCCCAGTAGGCCAGCAGGCGGCGCATACGCGCCTGCTCTTCGGCGTCGTCGATGCTGGACGTGACCATCTGATCGAGACGGCGGGAGAGGGCCCGATCGCTCTTGAGTTCGTCGCGGAAGGCCGTGGGCTCGATCACACGGGGCGGGAAACGTCCCTCCGCGATGGTTTCGGGCTGGGACAGCGACGGATTGAGCACCGCCTGCAGCAGGCCGCGCGGCGTGCGCCAGGTTTGCCCCGCGTCATTGTCCTTCAGGGCCTCGAACATGCGGTCGAACGCCCGGGGCGAGAAGGGGAACAGACCCCGGCCTTCGTCTTGTCCGAAGGTGGCGAAACATCGGGTCTGGTTGGAGCAGGTCTGGCAGGGGTTGGGGGGCTCGGTCGGCTCCTCAGCCGAGAAGGTCGATCGCCACAGACCCAGGGCGCTCTCGCCCGCGCGGACGGCCGAGAGGTAACGCGCCAGAAAGCGTTGGCGGCCTTGGCGGTCGCGCAGCGTCGCCACGTCCTGCAGGCCGCCGTCGGCGTCGCCCAGACGGAGTTCGTGGGTTATCCGCTGCTTGTAGTTGGCTTGCAGCTTCTCGTAGTAGGCCGGCGTCACGCCCACCACGGAGATGAGCGGGCAAACCTCGGCATGGTCGCCGTCGCCCCGCGCATCGGCGTTGAACACCAGGACGTCGATGAGGCTGTCGTCCAACCCCTCCCAGGAGGTGATGTCCTCCAGCAGCAGGACGAGCCGCTGTCCGCGCTGGGCGAGCGCCTGGCGCACGTTGCGGAACAGGGTCTTGAGGCCCTCGGCGGAAACGCCGAGCACGTTCTGGATGGCGTCGTTCTTGCGGCGGTTCAGCGCCTTGAGGAAGGCCAGGCTGGTCCGGAGCCGGGGCTGGGCGTCCGGGTCGGTCTCGATTTCATCCGCCAGCCAGCCTTCATTGCGATAGGCGGTGATGACCTCTTCCTCACGAAGAAGACGGCGTGCGAGTTCTTCGGCCTTGCCGGAGACACCGCTGCCGTAGATGGCGGGCAGGCTTTCGGCGAGAGCCTGGAGATCGAACAGGTCGAAGGTCGCCGAGGCGGAGTTGCGCTCGCCCTTGGCGCCTTCGAGCAGGCCGAGAATGCGGCCGGGACTGGTCCACTTCGACCTGACCCTAATATGGCTCAGGATCTCGGCGGGACCGAAATCCCTGCACCAGGCTTCATCGTCCAGAGGGGGATCGTAATGGCCGACCTCAAGCGTATTGGCCAGGGTGCTCAGGAAGATGTTGGCTCGGCCCTGGGTCGACGCCTTCTGGCGCTGACCCAGATTGTCGAACAGCGGTGCGAATTCCTCCGGCAGGCGGGACTTGAGTTGCGACAGAGCGCCTTCAAGGCTGCCGTCCGCCCGGCGCAGGAGCAGTTTGACGTCGTCCTTGTACGGCCAGTTGATCGAAAGCCATCGGATCAGGTGGGACTTGCCGGAGCCCGGTTCACCCTGGACGACACAGAAGGCATGGGTTCGGTTCTCGTTGGCGAGGGCATCCAGCACGGCGGCTTCGTCCATCGACTTGATCTCGCCCGCGTCCCGGCCCGCCACGTCGAACCCGTCGACGGGAGTGTGGGTCGCCAGGAAGATGGCGTCGTCGCCCTCCAGGGCTTCGGTGACGAAGATCGCCTTGGCGTCCTCGGCCCGCCAGCAGGCCTGCATCGCGCCGCTCATGCCGCCGTCTCCACATTCACGACGACGGCGTCGAAGGCCGACGGCGTCATCCCCTCCACGCCTGAAAGCGTGACGACATTGGCGCTGTCGCCCGACACCAGCAGGGTGATCCGCCCTTCGGCATGGAGTTGGCCCAGGGCGAAACTGAGCAGGGGGCTGACCCGTCGGTTTGATTGGGCATGGGACAGGGTCGTGGCGTATTTCGAGAACAGTCGGCCGCGGTCCAGATAGGGCAGGCGTCTGGCCACTAGTTGCAGGAAATCGTGGGCGGCGAGACGCGCGCCTGGCGCGAGCGTTTCTCGCTCGAGTTCCCGCAGCAGGCGGCGGGTCGGGTCTGGCAGGTCCTGGCTGTTGGTGAACGGTTGACGCACCGACAGCCCCAGGAAGGCCATCCATCGCCGCCAGGCGACCCATTTGGTGGGGTTCATGGTGCGTGCGTCTTCGCCCCGGGCGCCAAGCGCCGCGCTGGCCTGGTCGGCCAGGTCTTCACGACGGACGTCGAAGATCCAACCGACGCTCGCGCGCCGATCCGTCTCGACGGCGAGCCAGGCGTAGGTTTCAAGCAGGGGCGTATCTTCGCTGGCGTCCTCCAGCGCGATCAGACGGTCATGCACCCTGTCGGCGAAGTCGTCGGCGGTCGCGGCGTCGAACGCCGCGTCCACCACGGCTTCGCGGCCGTCCAGGGCGAGGAAGCCCAGGCTGGTCGCGGCGCCGTGGGTGTTGGAGGCCAGCGTCGTCTCGACCAGAACAGAAGCATCGCCCACCAGATAGCCGGGGTTGACCAGGCCATCGATGAGGGACCTCTCGGCCCGACCGCCCAGGGCCTGCAGTCCGGCCAGCAGTGACCAGACTCGTTCGGGCGAGCCCTGGGGGCTTGATAGGACGCTCACGACGAAACTCCGAAGTCTGGGACGGGGGCGGCGAGAGCCCCCTCGGACAATGGCGCATGAGCCGAGACGACCTGGTCGAGACGGCGGCCGCCGAGCTTGCGACGGCCTTCGCCGACCACGCACCAGACCACATCCGGCCACAGGCGGCTTTGGGAGGCGACGCTGTGGAGTTGACCGGCTGCGATGGGATCGGCCTCGTCCAGTATCACCGCGGTGGCGAGGCGTGCGGGCCGCGTGTCTCCCGACCATTCCCGCGCGGTGAGGGTTTGTCCGAGACCGGGCAGGTCCTTGAGCGCCTCGGCCGTCTGTTCGGCCAGGGCGTCGGGGATGACGAACTGCTGAAAACCGGCTTCGCTGAGCCTGGCCAGAAGGGCGGCGAAGCCTGCGCGCGACGACAGGTCGTCGGGCTCAAGCAGGAGGACCCCTTTAGGGAGGTTGGCGACACCCTCCGCCGGCGTGTCCCAGACCTGATTGAGGCCGCCGCAGAACAGGTGGTCCGGTGGCTTCGTGCCGGTCGCCCGACAGGCCGGGCAGCGCCCGCACGGCGGCGCCATGGCCAGGGCTTCGATCATTTCGAAGGCGCGGCGGGTGATGCAGGTCGCGACCGGGTCGCGCATCATCTGTTCAAACGGAACGAGATCGCCCCTGATCTGTCCGAGTTCCGCGTCTCGAACCAGATAGATCCGGTCCCACGGCGCGGCGTCCAGCGGGTCGGACAAGGCCGGATCCGTCAGCTCCACGCGCCAGGAGTCGCCGGGTTCGTCGCCGTCGCCGCCGACCGACAGCACCTTGATGGCGTTCGCACGCTGCATCAGCGTCAGCAGCGACCGGTTCCACTGCCGGTTATAGTCGCTGGATTGCGGGGCCAGACCGACCCGGATGGAGTCAAGTTTCAGGGTGATCTGGCGGTGGCCGCCTACCAAATCAGAATCCTCGGCCTGGTCGAGCATGGCCGCCCACCGCGGCACCGCGATCTCGCGCGACAGAAGGCCCTTGGTGGCCAGGCCGAAGGCCATTGTGACGTCGCTGTCGCCAAAGCCGTCCGTGAACAGGCAGACGGCCAGACCCTGACCGCCGTCGCGCGAGGCGCGGCCGATTTCCTGATACCAGCGCGCGGCGCTTTCCGGCAGACAGGCGTGGATCACCGATCTGACGTTGCTCTTGTCGATCCCCAAACCGAAGGCGGAGGTGGCCACCACGAGGTCGAGGTCGTCTCGCGCCCATTCGGCGATGATGCGCTTACGCTCCACGCCCGTGGTCGCGCCCGTGAAAAGGGCCGCTCTGCGATATCCCCCGACCTGGCTCGTCAGTTGCCCGTAAAGGGCGTTGGCGTCGGCGACCTCGGTGACGTAGACCACAGCCGGTCGCGGCGCGCGATCGATGACGCGGCGGAGCACGGCGTCGCGTTCGGTCGCGCTTTCGAAACCCTGCACCACCACATCGCAGTCGTAACGCGGAAGTTGGGCGTCGATCTCCAGCCAGTCGCTTCCCAGACCCCAGGAGTCCTTTAGCATCCGGCGCGCCGAGGGGGGGAGGGTGGCGGACAGGAGGATGGCCCGGACGGCGGGGTTGGCGAAGCGCAGGCGATTGAGCAGAGAGGGCAGGCGCTGGAAATCCGGCCGGAAGTTTCGCCCCCAGGTTTCGATGATGTGGGCCTCATCGACGAACAGATGCGTCAGCCGGCCGTTGAGACCTGGAAGGCGCGCCGTTGGGGAGGCGGCTTCGGCCAGATAGTCAGCGACCCCGGGATTCAGGGCCTTTTCGGGCGAAAGCAACAGAACGGGAACCTCGCCGCGTCGGAAGGCGTCGACGATGAGTGCGTTTTCTTCCGCCGTCGTATCGCTCGTCAGGGCGCGGCTGCCTTCGAGGCCGGGGATGGCGGACAGACTGCGCGCGTGATCGAGAGCGAGGGCGATGGTCGGGGTGATGACCAGCACGCAGGCTCCAGGGTCGCTTCGGCGACCCTCCAGGGCGGCGATCTGAAACAACAGGCTTTTGCCGGATCCCGTCGGCATGCTGACCATAAGACCTGAGCCGGGGGGTTGGGTCGCCATGGCGCGGACAGCGGCCTTTTGTGCGGCGTGCCGATAGGCCGGATAGGTCGTGGACCGCCGAAGGACGCCGTCGGCTGAGGCCGGGATGAAAGCGCGTCGCGACCCTGGATCGAGGCGCAGGGCGTGGCCGAGTTCCGCGGGGGCGGTGTTCTCCTCAACCAGCCTCAGGAGTCGACCGTCGCCGGTCCTGGCGAGGGCGAAGCGGTCTAGCAGGGCGGATTCCTCGTCGTTGAGCGTCAGGCCTTCACGTTCGAGGCTGAGAAGGCCGTCGCAGAGGCGTGTGAACGAGCGGATCAGCGCGAGGCGATCCGCCGGCGCAGACGCGACGCGCAGGGCGTCGCGACATCGAACTTGACCCGCCTCGATCCAATCGAGGCCCTCGGCCTCACTGTCCCGCAGGCCCGGTTGATCCGGACTCATACCCACTCCCCAGTCCCGGTTTGAAACTCACCTGACGGACGGGAATATGCAACTGCTAATGGTGGCTTTTCTTCAAGATTTCGACTTCAACCTTCGCTCCACGCCGAATAGCCCCTGGCGCGCAGTTCGCAGGCGGGACAAGTCCCGCAGCCGCGTCCCCAGGCGTTCAGGGTGGCCGTGTCGCCGTTGTAGCAGGTCAGGGTCTCGGTCCGGATCAGCTCGACCAGATCGGGGCCGCCCAGGTCGTCCGCCATGGCCCAGGTCTGGGCCTTGTCGATCCACATCAGCGGCGTCTCGAGGACGAGGCGGGTCTCCATGCCGAGGTTCAGGGCGACCTGCAGCGCCTTGATCGTGTCGTCGCGGCAGTCGGGATAGCCGGAGTAGTCGGTCTCGCAGACGCCGGTGACGATATGCTTCAGGCCGCGGCGGTAGGCGACGGTCGCGGCGAAGGTGAGGAACAGCAGATTCCGGCCCGGGACGAAGGTGTTGGGCAGGTCGGACGCGGCGGTGGCGATCTCCATGTCCGTCGTGAGGGCGGTGTCGCTGATCTGGCCGAGCACGCCCAGATCCAGGACGCGGTCCTCGCCCAGCCGTTCGCCCCAGCCCCTGATCGAACGGATACGTTCGAGAACGACCTGTCGCGCCTCCAGTTCGACCCGGTGCCGCTGCCCGTAGTCGAAGCCGAGGGTTTCGACATGGTCGTAGCGGTCCAGGGCCCAGGCGAGGCAGGTCGCCGAGTCCTGACCGCCGGAGAAGAGGACGAGCGTGCCGCTCACGCGGCGGCTTCGCCGAAATAGGTGACGCGTTCTTCCGTCGAGTCCCTGAGGACGGCGACGCTGTGCAGATTACCGACGTCGTCCTCCAGTTTGCGCCAGATGTAGGCGCACAGGTTTTCAAGCGTGCCGGGACCCAGATCGTTGATCTCGTCGAGGAAGCGGTGATCGAGCGCGTCGCGGGCCTGCTCGAGCTTTCGCGCCAGCAGGCCGGTGTCGATGATCATGCCGGTCTGGGGGTCAGGTCGGCCGCGCAGGGTGACTTCGGCGCGATAGGAATGGCCGTGAATGCGCCGGCTGCCCTCGGCCTCGATCTCGCGTTCGAGCGTGTGGGCGGCGTCGAACCGGAATTGTTTGGTCAGTTCATACATGGCGTCAGGGGCAGAAGATCATGAGTCGGGCGGTCAGATCACGCGAAGCGTCGAGCGCCGCGTTCAGGCGGGCAGGGCGTCGACGGCCGCGGCCGCGTTCGCGCGTCGGGCGCGCAGGTCGCGGCGTACGATGCCCTCGACATGCTTGGTCAGAAGGGCCACATCGCCGCTGGTGACGTTGATCGCCTTCCAGTGACGCACGTCGCCGTTGCCGAAGTCCCAGGACCCCGAGGTCCAGGCGGTCCGGCCGTCGAGGGCGGCCAGGCCCTTGGCGAACTCGCTCCAGGTCCTGGCATTGTCCAGGGTCGCGAGGGTCTCCATGACGAACCCCATGGCCTGGATGCCGGCACCGTGGACCAGGCGGGATGTGTTCGGCTTGTGCCCCCACCAGTCTTGCGGGAAGACGGCCTGCACCGCCTTGAAGAACTCACTGATCAGCTCGAAACACTTCCGGGTGCCGTTGGGCTCGGTGACCAACTGGCGCATGACGCCGTCGCTCAGCGAGTTCATCAGCACCTTCTGGATCGCGGTGTCCTTGATGACGCCAGACGGATTGGTGTGCTGATAGATCTGGCCTTTGAGCGAGGACGCCTTGCTGAAGTTCAAGCGAGCGGTGAGGTCCGCGGCGAGCGCACGGCTTTGCATCCGGTCCGGCAGGCCGTCGACCGACGGCAGAAGTTCATAGATCAGGGATTTCGGCAGGGGGCGGGTGTTGTTGACCAGCACGAACTGACGGCGGAGTTCCGCCTCGTCCCGGCAGATCATCAGGGAGACGAACATCTGGAAGTCCTTGCGCGATGACAGGCTGAGCGCCGTCAGGCGTTGCTGCCCGTCGACGACAAGGCCCTGGGGGCCGTCGGCGAGATCGATGCTGACGCGGGCGACGCCGTTATCCCTGTCCTCAACCGTCACGCCCCGGGTGAAGGCCACGACGATGGCGTTCGGCAGGATGGCCGTCTCGGTTTCGAGATAGTCACGGATTTCCCGAATATGGCCTGCGATCTGCGGGCGCTGGAAGCCGCTGAGTTCTCCGGTCTCGTTGCGACCCACACGGTCGATCTCGGCGAACTGCAGGACCTGGCCGGCGGTCGCGGCGAACGTCAGCACATCATGTTCGGCACTCTGGCGCGCACGCGCCGCCAGGAAGGTGAGGGTGGTCATGCGGCCTCGACTTGATTGACGGAAAGGGCGTCCACGACGGTCTTGAAGGCCGCGAGGTTGTGGATGCCCCGGCGTTTGTTGCGGTTGCTGGCGCGGAAGATCATCACCTCGATGCCAACATCCTTGCAGATGCGGCAACCGCATTTGCGCCAGGGCTTGTCCGCCAGGGTCGCACGATAGCGCGCCCGCAGCTTCTCGATCGTGGGGTGGTTCCGCACTGTCTCATAGGCCTGGCCGGTCGCCAGGATCGCATTGTAGTCCAGGACGGTCTCCAAAACGCCTTCGAGATCCTGGTCGTCGTGGTCATAGGCGCGCAGGGCCGCGAGCGCGCTGGTCTCCAAACGAGTCAGACGTTCGGCCTTGAAGTCGCCCTGTCTCACATGACGCTGGAGGCGCGGGTTCTCGAGCGCCTGGGGTACCCGGATCGCCGTATAGTAGGCGAGGTCGGGACCGTTACCCAGCCAGTAGTTCTGCTTGTCGTCCTTGAAGGCGCGCAGCAGCGGGGAGGTCGTGTCGATGCTCGTCACATTGAAGGGGGCGAACTCGCGGATCTCGTTGGCCTTGGCGAAGCCGAGGATGTGAAGGCGGGTCGAGGCCGGAACGGCGTCCCGTATCGCCGTCAGACAGCGTTTGATCTGTTCGGACTTGAGCGGGACCATGCCGCCGACGGCCAGGTAGTCGTAGCCCATGGCGACCAGGCGGCGCGCGGCTTCGGCCATGCTGGACGGAGACCAGCCCTGGATGACGCCGAGCGGTGTGAAGTAGGGGGCGTGCCGTGTCTCCTCGCGAAAGGCGGCGGCGTTTTCCAGTGTGATGTCGAACCGGCGGCGCGCTTCGGCGCTCCCGCCTTCCATGCCGCTCACGGTCTCGTCGAAATCGAAAATGATGTGATCGACCGAGCAGCCATGGGTGAAGCCGCAGTCGTCGTAGAACTCGGCCGTGTCCGCCGGGGTGTAGGGCGGTACGTCCTCAGCGACATAGGTAAAGGCTCCGCAGTCGCCGAAGAGCGCCAGATCGGCCAGGGCAGGCGTGTTTAGCCTCAGGAACTCGCGCGCACCGACGCGCCGGAAGCGCATCGCCTGCGGTTCGGTGTACTTGCCCTTCACAAGGCCGCCGCCCACGATACCCCGGGAGACCAGCATCCCGTGGTAGGGCGCATAACCCAGGATCTCATGGGGGAAGGCGTCGTCCCAGTAGGGTTTGCGGCCGACGGTGTTTCGGTCGTTGATGAAGTCGTAGCCCGGGTCAACGAAATCCAGGCTGTCGGCGAAGATGAATTTCATCGCGCTGGCCTGGAGAGTTCACGGTCCAGCTTCAGCAGAAGCTCGCTCAAACCCTTGATATGACGCGTCGTCGCCTGCACATCATCCCAGGCCCAGTTGAGTTCCGACCAGACTCCTTCGCTCCATCGGCAATGCGGAGCGAGTCGGCTGAGCGCGGCCTGGACCTCCACCACAGGATCCGGCGCGGCGTCCGCCCGGGTCCACACGGGGTCCATCAGGGCGCTCATGGCGCGGATGCCCGCCGAGTGCATCAGACGACTGCTCGCCGCCGGTTTGCCCCAGGCGTCGGGGAAAGCCGCGCGAACGGCGCTCCAATAGGTCACAAGCGCCTGGTAAGCCGCCTCTCGGCCGGTCTCGGAGTCGTAGGCGCCCAGGGCGCCGCCGGCGCGCAGGTTGGCGGTGATCGCCTGGGTCAGGGCGGTGTCCGTGATGACAGCGTCGGGGTTTCCCTGCTGCGACTCGCGTTTGATGAGGCCGTGGAAGGGCGACGCGGGATCTTCGTTGAGCAGCGAGCATAGCGCGCTGGGCAACTGGCGCGCCTTGAGGGATCGAGGCAGGGTGACCGACATCTCCGGCAAGAGTTCGTCGATCAAGCGCGGCGGCAGAGGCTTGGCCTTGTTGACGAGTATGAATTGCTCGCGTTGCGACGTCACATCGTCTGAGACGAAGGCGACGACCGGCACAGGCTGGCTCGTTTGCTCGGACTTGGCGAGGGCGAGAGACCGCTGCTGACCATCCACGATCCAGGCCGCGCGCTGACCCTCGGGGCGGACAGGAATGGTCAATTCGCCGCTGCGCACCAGTTCGTCTTCACCTGCGGGGCCGCGGGCAGATCTGAACTTCACTTGGGGCGACAGCGCCAGGATGATCGCATTGGGGAAGAGCACCGGCCCCTGGCTCAGGAAGTTCGCGATCTCGGCGACGTGAGCCTTGATCTCCCGACGCTGAAAACCTTCGAGATTGCCTTCGCCGCGGCGTAGTCGGCTGATGTCCGCGATCTGCGCGACCTGATGGCCGGGCAGGAAGAAGGCGTAGACTTCCGTCTCGGTGCCCTGGCGAGTTCGAAGCGCGCGAACGGTGACTTTCGAAGCGGTCATCAGGCGGCCCTTCCGCGCTGCGAGGCCGCGGCCTTGTGAAAGAGCGTCTTGAAGCGGCCCTGTTCGCAGGCAAACCCTAAGGTATCGCGCAGGTGTCGAAGCATCAGGCCGGATCGACCATCGACGTGGTCCCAATGTGCGTGGATGAGTTCAATCACCTCGTCATCCGTTCGGCGGATGCGCACGGGTCTTGGCCGCGGCGACAGTCCGTCGAGCGCGACCCTGACACTGTCGCTGTCCGTCTGCGCTGACGCCGTGCTTCGAAGGCTGGTGGCGAAATGGCGAAGCGCGCGCTGGGCGAAGTCGCCCTGGGTGCCTTCAAGGTTCGGACCTGCGAAATCGAGGCGGTCGTCATAGGGCATCCAGGCCGGCAGCAGTGCCGCTGCCGCGCTGGACGGCTTTTCCTTGCTGAAAATCCGAAGGCGGGCGAGCCTCTCCCGCGGCCAGCGCGACCATTCATCCGCGACCATTGCGAGATAGCCTGCGGAAAGAGCGGCCAGGATAGGTCCTGTGTCGCGGGCGAGGGCGTCGCTCTGATAGGGCGACACGGACTGAAGGTCTTTCCACCACTCGCGCGCCGAACCGCCGATCTTGCCCAGGATGTTGTCAGGATCCCGTGGGACCGTGGTTAGACTGTAGGCCGGGACAATGGTCCCGGCGTCGACTAGTCCCAGGCCTGCGGAAACGATGGCCAGGCGCGCCTCAAGGTGGGCGGCGGCGCGCGTCGCTTCGGAGAAACCACGTCCCGCGTACAGATCGCCCGCCTTGACCGCAGGGGCAGCCTGGCGGAGACGCCGACCCCAGTCAGCGGCGACCGCTTTGGAATCACCGACGGGCAGGTCTCCGGCGATGAGCAGCGGGTCGGCCACGGCGCGTTTGCGCTTGCTGCACATGACGATGACGAGAGACACGATGGCGATGGCCTTGGGGTGGGTGGTTGCAGTTTTTTCGCTGATTTCCAAATCAGACGCTGCAGTTTCTCACCCGATTGCAGCGATTGCCATAAAAAACTGTCGGCAGTTTTCGGTTCGATCCCATACGAACCGGTTCCAGTTTATGCTTCAAGCGATCGATTCGTGGAGACGGTCGTTGTCGAACGCCATGCCTAAGCTCGTCCGGGCGTATGCTGCCAAGGAGATATTCCTGACAGTTCAGGGGGAAGGCGGGCGAGCCGGTCGTCCGGCGGTCTTTTTGCGGTTCTCCGGCTGCAACCTGTGGAACGGGCTGGAGCGGGATCGCGCGACGGCGGTCTGCATCTTCTGCGACACCGAATTCGTGGGCGTGGACGGCGAGGGCGGCGGCAAGTTCAACACCGCGAATACTCTGGCCGATCATGTTGCGGCGATGTGGCGGGGGCGGGAAGGTGATCCGCGTCTGGTGGTCTGCACCGGCGGCGAGCCGCTGCTGCAACTGGACGACACCTTGGTTGACGCCTTGCATGCGCGAGGCTTCGAGATCGCCATCGAAACCAATGGCACTCTCCTAGCCCCCAACGGCGTGGACTGGATTTGCGTAAGCCCCAAGGCCAATGCTCCGGTCGTCCAGACCGCGGGGGAGGAACTCAAACTGGTCTTCCCGCAAGCGAACGCTATGCCCGAGCGGTTCGAGTTCTTGGATTTCGAACGCTTCTGGCTTCAGCCGATGGACGGCCCCGATCAGGCCGCTAACACCGCCGCAGCCATCGAATACTGCCTGACACACCCCAAATGGCGACTTAGTATCCAAAGCCACAAATACATTGGCGTCCGCTAAGCCACCGTACGCAGTCAACACTGAGGTATCATGGCCCGGCGCTTCACGCGACAAGCTTTCCACGATCTCGTCTGGACCAGGCCCATGGTTCAACTGGCGAAGGACTTCGCGATCTCCGATGTCGCGCTCCACAAGATTTGCCGCAAACACGCAATTCCAACCCCGCCTGTCGGCTGGTGGGCCAAACAGGCCGCCGGCAAGGCGGTTAAGCGCACCCCCTTATCGAAGGTGAAAAACGAAGCCGAGATCGTCATTGCGAGCGCAGACCTGACCTCCACCGACGCCGCTTTGGCGGAGGCGCGCGAGAAAGCGCGTATCCTAGCCTCGTCCGGCGAGGTCAGATCGGCCGCCGCTATGCATCCGGTGATCCGGGGAACTCTGGCTGCCCTCCGGAAGGCCAAGCCGTCGGATCAGGGTCTGGTCTCGGTAGAGGGGGCGGAAGTGATCCGCTGCACGGTGTCGCTGGCTGCTGCTGATCGCCTGGCGGACTTTTTGCCGAAGCTGCTCGGTGCCGCCGCGGTCCAGGGCTTCGAGATCGAGATCGCCGACAAGGGCGCGCGGTTCAGATCTGCCGAAGAGACGATCACCGTCTCGATCATCGAGACCATCGATCGGACGCCTCATACGCCGACCGAGGCCGAACTGGCGAAGGTCGCGGCCTGGGAGAAGAAGCGTGACGCCGCGAGACGTCGGGACTCCTGGTCTTTCGTTTTGAATTACGACCGGCCGAAAATTCCGGAATGGGACTATGTGCCGAGCGGAAAGATCGGCCTTGAGTTCGAACAGGTCTGGACCCGGACCCGCGCGGCACCACGCCGCGCCTTTCGGGACGGCAAAACGCAGACTCTCGAAGCGATGGTGAGCGACATAGCCGTCGGTCTGGCTGTTCTGGCTGCCGCCAAAACGCAGGTGCGGCTCGAGCAGGATGCGCGGCAGCGTGCTTGGCAAACCGAGCAGGACAGACGGGAACAGGCGGCGCGTCTGGCGTATATCGAGGACCGGCGCGCCAAGGCGCTCGACGCTATTCTCGTGGACATGGAAAGCGTCGATAGGCTGCGGCGATTGATCGGGGTGCTCCGCGGGGAGCAAGCCGAGCCGACCGAGCCGCGGGTGGCGACCTTCCTGGCATGGGCCGACGCGACACTCGCGGCCCGGATGGCTAGGCTGTCACCGACAGCCCTAGAAGCGCAGTTCGACGATAGCCGACTTTTCGGCGGCGACGATGACCGGGACTACGGTCGCCATCGATGGTCTTGAAGCTTAGGCGTGCGCTTGCCTTTGCACCGCGTGGCGGATCCTTCAAGTCACACAGTGAAGCTCAAAACTGGTGTGAGGTATCGCTCAAATCCTGCTCCCGCACCCA
>NZ_DLMO01000117.1:0-480 GCF_002479325.1 Brevundimonas sp. UBA7534 | reverse complement strand
ATCCTGCTCCCGCACCCAATGTTACCTCACTTTCCCAAGTGAGCTGATTATCAGAACCCCCGCCGGCAGCCGCCGCGGGGGTTTTGCTTGTCTGCGGCCCGCCGATGCGAAGGAGGGCCGCGAGCGTGCCGCGGACCTCCAGCTCGAACTTGCCCTTCTGCGCCAGCGGATGAAGCACCACGCCCTCGATCAGTTCACGCAGCTCGGCGCGAACCGGCTCACCGACCTCGCCCTCTAGCGCCTCGTGCAGCCTAGACGCCAGCTGGGCGTAGGCCTGGGCGGCGGCCGGATGAAGGGCGACGGTGTCGGGCTCGTCGACCTCGGCCAGCAACGCCTGCAGCTCGGATCGCCGGGCCTTCAGGGGCGCGCTCCTCATCTTGAGCTCCTCGATCTCCATGGCGCCGGCCATGCACATCACCTGCGCTCGCTCCAGACGACGGGCGATCTCCGCCGGTTCCTTCTCCATCGGCGCGCGCTGGG
>NZ_DLMO01000121.1:485-8543 GCF_002479325.1 Brevundimonas sp. UBA7534 | reverse complement strand
AAGCAGATCGCCTTCGACCTCGGCGTGTCCGAGGCCACCATCAAGGCGCACCTGACCAGCGTCTTTCGCAAGCTGGGCGTCCAGAACCGCACCCAGGCGGTGATCCTGGCCAAACAGCTGGACGAGGTCTGACTCCTGTCCCGCCGGGAGGAGCGATGAAGGTCAGCTCGACAGAAACGCCTTCAGCGCCGCCGGCTTGATCGGCTTGGGCAGCAGCACCGCCCCCGCCGCCGTCGCCTGCTCCTTCAAGCCGTCGCGCGTGTCGGCGGTGACCAGGGCGATGCGGCGCACGCCGCGCGGCCGCAGCCGGCCGATGACCTCGAACCCGTCCGGTCCTTCGCCCAGGTGCAGGTCGATCACCGCCGCATCGAAGTCGTGCCCGGCGGCCTCGGCCTGCGCCAGGCTGGCGGCCAGGGTCGGCCGCGCCCCCCAGCGCGTCAGCAGGGCCGACAGCGCGTCCAGAATGGCCGGCTCGTTGTCCACGCACAGCACCCTGAGGCCCGCCAGCGGAAGGCGCGGATCGGCTTCCCGCGCCGGCTCGATCACCGGCTCGGCCGGGGCGCGGGGCACGATCACCCGAAAGGCGGTGCCGCGTCCGACGCGCGACGTCATCTCCAGCGGATGGTCCAACAGGCTGGACAGGCGGCGCACGATGGCCAGGCCCAGGCCCGCGCCCGGCTCGTCGACCGGCGCGCCGGGCAGGCGGACGAACTCGCCGAAGACGTGCTCGCGGTCGGCCTCTGGGATGCCTCGGCCGGTGTCGCACACCAGGATGCGCGCCGTCTCGCCGTCGCGCCGCACGCCGACCAGGATGCGGCCCCGGTCGGTGTAGCGGATGGCGTTGACGATCAGGTTCTGCAGCATCGACCGCAGCAAATCGGCGTCGGTCGCGATCCACAGGCCCGAGCGCACGATCGTCAGCCGCAGCCCCTTGGCCTCGGCCACCGGCTGGAACTCGCGCCGCAGCTCGTCGAACAGGGCGTCCAGCGACAGGCGCCGCACCGCCGGCTGGACCCCGCCGGCTTCCAGCTTGGACAGGTTCAGCAGCGCGGTCAGCAGACGGTGGGCGCTGTCGATGGCGCGGTCGGCGTTGGTGGCCAGCCCCTGCGCCCCGTCGTCCAGAGCCGGCTCCTCCTTCAAGGCGGCGATGAACAGGCGCGCGGCGTGCAGCGGCTGCAGCAGGTCGTGGCTGGCGGCGGCCAGGAAGCGGGTCTTGGAGGCGGTGGCGTCCTCGGCGACGCGGCGGGCCTCCTCTAGCCGTTCGGTGCGGTCCGCCACCCGCGCCTCCAACCGCTCGTTGGCCTCTTCCAGCTGGCGCGCGGCGCGGCGCAGGGCGGTGATGTCGGTATAGCTGGTGGCGTAGCCGCCGCCGGGGATCGGCGCCCCGGACGAACCCAGCACCCGACCGTCCGGCCGCGGCCGCTCGTGCTCGTGCGGGATGCGGCGGCTCAGCGCCTCCAGCCGCCGCTCGACCCAGGCCTCGACGTCGTCTGGGCTCTCCCCGCGCTCGGCGTTCAGCCGGTAGATCTGGGCGATGGGCAGGCCGACGTGGACGAAGCCGGGGGGCAGGTCGAACATCTCGACATAGCGCCGGTTCCAGGCCGTGACGCGCAGGTCCTCGTCGACCACGATCACGCCCTGGTCGATGTTGTCCAGCGTGGTCTGCAGCAGGTCGCGGTTGAACTGGACCGCCTGCGACGCTTCGTCCAGCATCCGCACCACGTCCTCGGGCGCGCGGCCGCCTCCGGCCAGGGCGGCGGAAATGACCCGCCGGGCCGAGGCCGCGCCGATGGCGCCCGCCAGCATCCGCTCGGCCCCGCGCGCCAGGGCGGCGTCGGCGGGATCGGCGTCCTTCAACGGGGTGTCGGTCTCGCGCGCCCAGGCGGCGAAGGCCCGCTCCGCCCGTTCGTCGCCGATGAAGCGGGCGACCAGCGCGCGCAGGTCGCCGACCGAGGCTCCGGCGGGCGAGGGACGCCCCTCCAGCCAGTCCGGCCCCAGCCGGTCCACGAAGGCCCGCGCCTGGACCCGGTCGATCAGTCGGGGCTTGGCCCAGCGGGACACCACCACATAGGTCGCCAGGTTCAGCGCCAGGCTGACGAAGACGCCGGGCGCGAAGGCGTCCGTCAGGCCCAGAAGGGCGGGGACCTGCCAGGCGGCGCCCGGCGCCAGCTGCGGCAGGGCCAGCATCACCAGCCATACAGCCACCCCGACGGCGATGCCGGCCAGGGCGCCGTGGGCGTGGCCGCCGCGCCAGACCACCGCGCCCAGCAGCGCCGGGGCCAGCTGGGCCATCGCCGCGAAGGACACCAGGCCCATCGCCGCCAGTCCATGGGTCTGGTCGGTCGCCTGGTAATAGACCCAGGCCAGCAGAAGCACCGCCACGATGGCCGCGCGCCGCACCTGCAGGATGGTGCCGGCCATGTCCGAGGCGTCGCCGCGCCGCCGCCAGCGGTCGCGCGCCACAAAGGGCAGGATCAGGCTGTTGGACACCATGGCCGACAGGGCCACCGCCTCGACGATCACCATGGCCGTCGCGGCCGAGAAGCCGCCGACGAAGACGATGGCGGTCAACGTCTGCTCGCCCCGGCCGAAAGGCAGGGCCAGGACCAGCAGGTCCGGATTGACGCTGGGCGCGAACAGGGCGCCGGCCGCCACCAGCGGCAGCACCGCCAGGCTGGTCAGGGCCAGATAGAGGGGAAACACCCACCGGGCGCGCCGCACCTGGGCCGGCTCGGCGCCCTCGACGAAGGCGACGTGGAACTGACGCGGCAGGCAGAAGATGGCCAGGGTCGCCACCAAGGTGATGGCGGTGAAGCGCGGCGTGACTTCCGGCGGGGCGGCCAAGGCGCCCAGGCCCTGCGCGATCCGGCCCGCATCGCCTTGCCCCAGCAACAGGAACAGGGCGAAGCCGGCCACCATCAGCAGGGCGCCCAGCTTGACCACCGACTCCAGGCCGATGGCCTGGATCAGGCCGCGATTGTGCTCGGTCAGGTCGGGCCGTCGCGCCCCGAACAGGATGGCGAAGAAGGCCAGCACCCCCGCCAGCACCAGGACGGTCAGCCGCTCGGATCCCGCCACGGGCGTTCCCGCCGTCAGAAGGGCGCCGGCCATCGAGAGGCTTTTCAGCTGCAGCGCGATGTAGGGCAGGGACCCCAGGATGGCGACGATTGTCACCACCGCCCCCAGGGTCTGGCTCTTGCCATAGCGGGAGGCGACGAAGTCGGCCATCGACCCCACGTTCTCGCGCCGGGCGGCGGCCGCGACCCGCCGCCAGACGGGGAACAGCAGGGTCAGCCCCAGCACCGGGCCGATGTAGATGGGCAGGTATTCCCACGCCGTGCGCGCCGCCGTTCCGACCGCGCCGTAATAGGTCCAGGAGGTGCAGTAGATGGCCAGCGACAGGGCATAGACCGACGGCCCCAGGCCGCCGCCCCTGGCGCGCGCGGCCGGCCGCTCCTGCGACCAGGCGACCGCGAACAGCACGGCCATGTAGGCGGCCACCAGGGCCAGGATCACCAGGCTGAACATGGGTCGCATCTGATCCGGCCGCCGCCGCGCTCACAAGGGGCGTCGGCGCAGGCCCGGCCTAAAAAGAGCGGGGCGGGCCGCTGGTCGACGGCCCGCCCCCTTCATCCGCGCCTGAAAGCAGGATCAGGCGTTGATGTCGACGTCCTTGCCTTCCTTCACGAACAGGAAGCCGACCACGACGGTGATCAGGGCCACGACGATCGGGTACCACAGGCCGTAGTAGATGTTGCCCGTGGCCGCCACCATGGCGAAGGCGGTGGTGGGCAGGAAGCCGCCGAACCAGCCGTTGCCGATGTGATAGGGCAGCGACATCGAGGTGTAGCGGATGTTGGTCGGGAACATCTCGACCAGGGCGGCCGCGATCGGCCCGTAGACCATGGTCACGTACAGCACCAGGATGAACAGGATGGCGACCACCATCGGCTTGTTCACCTCGTCGCTGGCCGCCTTGGCGGGATAGCCGGCGGTGGCCAGCGCTTCGCCCAGCGACGCGTCCCAGGTCTTCTTGCCGGCGGCGAAGTCGGCGCCGCTCATGGACTCGCCGCGGAAGCTGGGCACCACCACGTCGTCGCCGATGCGCACCTCCGCCACCGTTCCGGCCGGGGCCTCGACGTTGGTGTAGTTGATGCCCGCCTTGGCCAGATAGGACTTGGCCAGGTCGCAAGAGTGGTTGAACACGGTCTTGCCGATCGGGTCGAACTGGACGTTGCAATCCGCCGGGTCGGCGTAGACGGTGATCGGCGAGGTCGCCGTGGCGCGCGCCAGGGCCGGGTTGGCGGCCGTGGTCAGCGCCTGGAACAGCGGGAAGTAGGTCAGCGCCGCCAGCAGGCAGCCCAAGAGGATGATCGGCTTGCGGCCGACCTTGTCCGACAGCCAGCCGAAGATGACGAAGAAGGGCGTGGCCAGCAGCAGGGCGACCGCGATCAGCACGTTCGACAGCGAGGCGTCGACCTTCAGCACCCGCTCCAGGAAGAACAGGGCGTAGAACTGGCCGGTGTACCAGACCACCGCCTGACCCGCCGCCAGGCCGACCAGGGCGATCAGCACCAGCTTCAGGTTCGGCCATTTGCCGAAGGAGTCCTTAAGCGGGGTCTTGGAGCCCTTGCCTTCGGCCTTCATGCGCTTGAACGACGGGCTTTCGGACAGCTTCAGCCGGATCCACAGCGACACCGCCAGCATCAGGATCGAAACCAGGAACGGAATGCGCCAGCCCCATTCGGCGAAGGCTTCCTCGCCCACCGCCGTGCGCACGCCCAGGATCACGACCAGGCTCAGCAGCAGGCCGGCCGTCGCGGTGATCTGGATGAAGGAGGTGTAGAAGCCGCGCTTGCCGTGCGGAGCGTGCTCGGCCACGTAGGTGGCCGCGCCGCCATATTCACCGCCCAGAGCCAGCCCCTGGATCAGGCGCATCAGCACCAGGATGATCGGCGCCGCGATGCCGATGGCGGCATAGGACGGCAGCAGGCCGACCACGAAGGTCGACAGGCCCATCAGCAGCATGGTCACCAGGAAGGTGTTCTTGCGCCCCCACAGGTCGCCCAGCCGCCCGAAGACGATGGCCCCGAACGGCCGCACCGCGAACCCCGCGGCGAAGGCCATCAGGGCGAAGATGAAGCCGGTCGTCTCGTTGACGCCCGAGAAGAACTGCACGGTGATGATCGCCGCCAGCGATCCGTACAGATAGAAGTCGTACCATTCGATGACGGTGCCGACCGAGGAGGCCAGGATCACCAGGCGATCGTTGCGACCCACCTGATGCTCTTCCCCCCCGGACGCAGCTGCGGCGTCGGTAGCCATTGTCCTGTTTCCTCCATGTCGCCGTTGATCGGCCGTTCTGACGCGGCCTTTGGCGGACGCGCGAACCGGGACTTTGACGCACGCCGATACGGCTGGAGAGACAGACTTTGGTCGCAGACCGGCGCTCAGCCCTCCAGCGAGATGACCGGCCCGGCTTCGGGGCGGCGGGCGGCGCTGGCGCCGGCGCGGCGCTTGAACCAGCGGCGGATGCGCGACTGGATCGGATTGTCGATGACGAAGTGGAAGGCGAAGGCGAAAGCCACCGCCGCGGCCACGCCCAGCGCCCACAGGGCCCACTGGGCCGCGACCGGCAGCGCGAATTTGGCGATCAGCACATTGACCGCGCCGAACCAGGCGATGCGCACCACCTCGTTGGTGATGAACATGGAGAACGAGACCATGGCCGCCGTCTCGACAAGCCTGGACGGCTTGCGCACGGACGTGGCGCCGGCGGCCAGGATGATGACCGAGATCAGCGTCAGGGCGACAAGGGCGTGCTTGTCGTGGAGCTCGACGGCGAAGAAGCCGACCGCCGCCAGCACCCCGGCCCAGCCGGCCAGCTTCGGCGAAATCCAGACCTTCTGCGCGAACCAGGCCAGGCACATGCCCAGGAAGAACAGCGGCAGGGCGCGGATGAAGCCGTAGCGCATCGGCATCTGATAGACGGGGTAGTCCAGGATCCACCAGCACAGCTGGTTGGCGGCCAGATAGACCCCCACGCCCAGCGCCAGCGCCGACCACGGCCCCAGCCGCATCAACCCCCGGATGATCCAGGGGAAGGCCAGGTAGCAGCCGATCAGGGCCGAGATCGACCAGGTCGGGGCGTTCCAGCCCAGGCCGCCGTACACGCCGAACGACTGGACCAGCAGCAGCTGCGCCGGCAGCTGATCCCAAGCGAACCATTCGGGATTGCGCGGCGCCACGCCCACGGCGGTGCTCAGCACCACCAGGCCGACCAGCGACAGGCCCATGATCAGGTGGGCCGGCACGACGCGCAGGAAGCGCTTCAGAAAGAAGTCCCCGGGCGACATCCGCCCCTTGTCCACCGCCGCCCCATAGACGCGCATCAGGACGTAGCCGGAATCGATCAGGAAGAAGTTGGTCAGCAGGAAGCCGCCACGCTCGAAGATCGGATTGACGATCGCGGCCAGGTGCGCCGGACCCGCGGCCTGGAAGTGATGCAGGATGATCAGGAAGGCCACGATGAAACGCAGCGCGTCCAGCCAGCCGCCACGCGCGATCTGGACTGTCTCATTCCGGGTCGAAAACAGGCTCCACGGCATCGAAAACGCCTCCTTGACCCAGGATCACGCAAGGGGCGCGCCGGGAATGGGGCGAAGATCAGATCGGGTCAGATCAGGGGCTGGGCGCGGTCGCGAATCCATTGCGACAGCACCCATTTCTCCCCATCCGTGGGGGGAAGACCCGTGTGAAGACTTTTCTCGACGGGGCGCCCCTCCCGGTCGACATTGAAGAACAGCAAGGCGTCGCCCGCCTTGGCCTTGAAGTCCCATTCCAGCCGGGGAAAGCCGGTTTCGCCGCCCGCATAGTCGTCGTTCAGATAGGCCAGGAAGGTGGCCGTGCGTTGACCCTGGCGGCGCAGCGCCTCGGCCAGCGCCGGCGCCGCGGGATCCAGATAGTCGTAATGCGGCCGATACTGCTGGCCGACCTGGTAGTTCAGCACATTGGCCGGCTCGAACGTTTCGAGGCGCAGGCCCGACGCCACCGCCATGCGTGCGGCGATCAGCGTCAGCACCACATCGGTGTCCAGCAGGCCGAAGCCGGCCCCGCGGCTGGTGCGGATGTCGTCCGTCCTCACGCCGCCCGCATCGGCGTCATAGACCCTGAGCGCGTCCAGCCGCTGGGCCGCCCGCCGACGAGTCCAGAGGCGAGCGAGAGGAGGCAGGAAGTCGCCGAAAACGCCGATTCTGGGTGTCTCGCTGATCTCTGTCGGCGCCGGCGCGCGCAGCCATGCCGGCAGATCAATGGCGCGCCGGGCCGCCTTCAGACGATTTTCGGACAGGGGGGCGCCGCGATCCACGCGCTCCAGAAGGTCCGCATCGTTCGCCAGCACGGCCAACTGCGCACGCGCGCCGACATTGTCCTTCAGAGCGGCGCTCAGCAGCAGGTCCAGCGCCGCGTCGCCGTTCGGCGGGCGACCCAGACCACGCAGCAGCAGCACGGCGGACCGCAGCGCGGCCTCGACGCCGCCCCTGTCCGACGCGCGATGGATGCGTTCGGCGCCCTGTGCGGGGTCGAACGGGGCGGCGCGTCCGACCAGAAGGCGCGACCCCAGAGCCGTCTCGGCCTCCAGGCTGCCGCCCGCCGCCGCCTGCTGCAGCCAGGCCACCGCCACGTCGTGACGTCCCTCCCGGTCGAAGATCGCCGAAAGGGCGATCTGCGCCTTCACGTCGCCGCCCTTGGCCCGGGCGTGAAGCGCCATCGGATCCATTGGTTCGGCGCCGGGCACGGCCGTCACCCCCGCACCAGCCGCAGGAACTCCTCGCGCGTCCTCGGGTCGTCGCGCACCACGCCAAGCAGGCAGCTGGTCGACAGGCTGGCGCCGGGGACGTTGACGCCGCGCAGGGTCATGCAGCTGTGCTCGGCCTCGATGACCACGCCGACGCCCTGGGGCTTCAGCACCGTCTGGATGGCCTGGGCGATCTCGGAGGTCATCTTCTCCTGGATCTGCAGCCGCCGGGCGAAGCCGCGCACCACCCGCGCCAGCTTGGA
>NZ_DLMO01000121.1:0-326 GCF_002479325.1 Brevundimonas sp. UBA7534 | reverse complement strand
CGGTCGGTCGGCAGATAGGCCACGTGCGCCTTGCCCACGACGGGCAGCATATGGTGTTCGCAGAAGCTGACGAAACGGATGTCCTTGAGCACGACCAGTTCGTCGTATCCGCCGACCTCTTCGAACGTCTTTTCCAGATACTGAAGCGGGTCGATCTCGTAGCCGGCGAACAGTTCGCGATAGCTGCGGGCGACGCGCGCGGGCGTCTCCAGCAGCCCCTCGCGGGCGGGGTCGTCGCCGGCCCACTGGATCAGGGTGCGCACGGCGGCCTCGGCTTCGGACTGGGAGATTTTCGGGGCGGGGGGGGCGTCGGTCATGGGGCCTTC
>NZ_DLMO01000119.1 GCF_002479325.1 Brevundimonas sp. UBA7534 | reverse complement strand
TTCAGGGGGTCACGTCACCGCGCCAATGCCGATCGCATTGAACCTTCGAGGAGCGCTCGGTTAGCGTTCTGGCGTAGGCCGTCGAGGTCAATCATCCGAGCTCCGAGTGCTCGAGGTCGGGGTGGATCATCTGCTCCCCGGCCTCTAGCGCCGAGTGGAGGACGTTCTCAGGGGCAGGTCAGGTTCCCAAAGGACTGATCGTTTACAAGCTGTTCGAATACGGTCGGCGAATCCTCTTCAAAAAGAGGACGGGGTGTTCCTGTCGGACAGCCAACAATTGAGAGCCGAAAAGTCCACGGCATCGTAGGTTGCGAAATGGCCCAGGCCGCTTGAATGCCCAGGACCGTTTGTGACTCGCCCCGCGATTTCGCTCCAACGATTTTTGCTTACCGCGACTGTAATGCACCGGTGATTCCGCCGTCTGATTAGTGAAATCCCGTCGCCGATCCGACAGTCAAGGAGAGACCACCTGATGCTGAAAAGAGCCCTGCGCGCTGTCTTGCCAGATCGGGCTGCCTTCATTGTGCTGGCCCAGGTGCTGGAACGGGCGGTTCAATACGGTACGCTCGTCGTCGTCGATCCCTGGGAGGGGCGCCATGTCTTCGGGACGGGCGAGGCACCGTTCGTGACCGTGCGGCTGACCAATCCCCACGAACCGGCCCGATTGCTCGCCAGCCCCAGTCTTCGGGCGGGCGAAGCCTATATGGACGGCGGCCTCCTCGTGCAGGAAGGCACGTTGCGCGACTTTCTCCTTATCGCGGTCGCCGCGGCCGAGACATTGACCAAGGAGGCTCAGACGGTTCGCGCTTTCGCCGCGCCGGTCCAGAAGCTTCAGCGCCGCAATCCGGTCGAGCGCGCGCGCGTCAATGTCGCTCATCACTACGACCTGTCGAAAGAGCTCTACAAACTCTTCCTCGACGACGACCTTCAGTATTCCTGCGCCTATTTCCAGACTGGCGATGAAACCCTCGACGAGGCGCAGTTCAAGAAGAAGCGGCACATCGCTGCGAAGCTCTGCCTCGAACCTGGTGCTCGCGTTCTCGACATCGGTTCGGGATGGGGAGGGCTCGCGCTCGACCTTGCGCGGCGTCATGGGGTCGAGGTCGATGGACTCACCCTGTCGCAGGAGCAACTGGCTGTTGCGCAAGAGCGCGTACACGACGAGGGAATGGATGATCGCGTGCGATTTCATCTGCAAGATTATCGACATTCGTCAGGCACTTTTGATCGAATTGTCTCCGTCGGCATGTTCGAACATGTCGGGGAACCGCATTTCAGCGAATTTTTCGACGTGATCCGTTGCCGGCTCGCGCCGGATGGCTTGGCCGTGATCCACGCGATCGGCCACCGCAATCCACCGGGCGACGCCGACCCCTGGCTCGACAAGTACATTTTCCCGGGCGGCTATTGCCCATCGCTGTCTGAGGTATTGGCCAGTGTTGAGAAGAGCGATCTGTGGGTGACTGACGTGGAGATTCTGCGGCTGCATTATGCCGAGACCCTGCAGCGCTGGTCCGAACGCTTCCAGGCCCGGCGCGCACAAGCCGCCGCCCTCTATGACGAGCGGTTTTGCCGGATGTGGGAATATTATCTCGCCGTCTGCGAAGCTGGGTTCCGCGTCGGTGGCCTAATGGTGTTCCAGATTCAGTTGGCGCGGCGAGTGTCCGCCGCTCCCCTTACACGAGACTATATGTTTGATGCGGAGCAATTCCACACCTCCAAATCAACTGGCCAAAAAACCAATACTGCCCCATCCAGCGCCACCTTGAAGCAAGTCGATCCATGAGGGCACTTGAACAGATCCGAGTAAGCGTCATCGAATTCGACGTGTTTCGCAAATATGTAGTATACACTATAGCGCCCCCAAGGGAGGCGCTCCGGAAAGATTTTGCGAACTTGAGCGCTGAATTGCGACTTAAGATGACCGCAGTCAGAATCCGCAGATCTCTAGCCACGATGTGGTGTCTTCGATCATATGCGTCCGACATCCCGTCCCAT
Source organism: Brevundimonas sp. UBA7534 (assembly GCF_002479325.1). Taxonomy (GTDB): domain Bacteria; phylum Pseudomonadota; class Alphaproteobacteria; order Caulobacterales; family Caulobacteraceae; genus Brevundimonas. The sequence continues at coordinate 9,493 of NZ_DLMO01000119.1, read as the reverse complement.
CCGACATCGTTCCAGACTTTCATGCGCTGGCGCGGCTACGCCTTGATGTGCATCAATGCGCGGCCGGTTCGTCGCCTGTTTTGTGATCGAACTGGAGAGGTGTTGCCATGACCAGACCAACCCGGGTCGCCGTGAATGGATACGGCGTAATCGGCAAACGGGTCGCCGATGCGGTCCGGGCCCAGAAGGACATGACCCTGGTGGGGGTCGCAGACGTCACGACCGACTGGCGCACCCGTGTCCTTCAGGATTCGGGCGTGCCGCTGTTCGCCGCCACAGCCCAGGCGCTGGATGAGCTCCACGTGGCGGGCGCGCCGACTGCCGGCCGCCTGGACGATCTGTTGGACGAGGTCGATGTCATCATTGACTGCACGCCCAAGCACGTGGCGGCGGACAACGTTCCCCTCTACCGAGCCCGGGGCCTGAAGTTCATCCTTCAGGGGGGAGAGAAGCACGCGGTCACCGGCCATTCCTTCGTCGCGGAGGCCAATTTCGAGACGGCGGTCGGGCGCCAGTCGACCCGGGTGGTCTCCTGCAACACCACAGCGACGGTGCGGACGCTGGGTGCCCTCAAGCGCGCGGGATTGCTCCTCCGGGCCCGCGGCGTCCTGCTTCGACGCGCGACTGATCCGTGGGAAAGCCACCTGGGCGGCATCATGAATACCCTCGTTCCGGAGCCCGAAATCCCCAGTCACCAGGGTCCCGACGCCCAAACCGTCGATCCGGACCTCGATGTGGTGACCATGGCGGTCAAGGTGCCGGAGACCATCGCCCACCTGCACTACTGGTCGGTCCAGATGACCCGACCGGCGGCCAAGGAGGAGGTGCTCGACGCCTTCCGATCCTCGTCACGCATCCTGCTGATGAAGGACGAGTATGGTCTGGACGCCCTCAATGCCGTCAAGGAGCTGATGGCGGATCGGGGCCGATCCCGCAGCGACCTCCATGAGGTGGCGCTCTGGGCCGACATGCTCACGGTGCAGGGCGATGAACTCTTCTACGCCTATATGGTCGACAATCAGGCGATCGTCGTGCCGGAAACCATCGACGCCATAAGGGCGCTCGACGGACGCGAGACGTCGGGCCGCCGGTCGATCGCCGCGACGGATCTGGCCATGGGAATCGACAACGACCTGTTCGCCGGGAACCGGGTCTGGACGTCGGAGTCGCCGCTGCCCGAGGTGGATTTGTAACGACATCCGGGTCGTCGCCGTCAGAGAGGGCGAAGACAATCGAGCGGGGTGTCCTTCGGACGTCCCGTCACCAGTCAGAAAGCAGCCATGACCACCCGCACACTCGACGTCGGCAATCTGTTCTCCGTCCTTGGAGCGCGCGGGATAGAGCGACAACTGCGCCGCATCGACGGTGTCGGCCGCGTGTCGGTGAACCCGGTGTCCGGCTCCACGACGGTCGCCTATGACGCGGCCAGGACCAGCCTGTCTGATATCAGGGCCGCGATCGAGGCCTGCGGCTTTCACTGCGCCGGCGAGGCCCTGCCCAAACATGTTTGCCAGGACCACCCGGCGCCGGCCAAAGGCGCCCCGGAGCCGGGCGGATCCGCAGCCGCCGCAGCGCATCGAGGGCATGCCGGGAGCGCATCCGCCGAGGTGAAGCCCGTCGCGAAGAAGGGGAAAGACCCGGCCCAAGCGAAGGCGCAGAAGGACGCCATGGCCCATGAAATGGGCCACGGGTCCGGCAGGGACATGCAGTCGATGGTGCGCGACATGCGCAACCGCTTCTGGATCGCCCTGGGGTTCAGCCTGCCGATCTTCGCCTTCTCGCCGATGGGCATGGACTTTATCCGGGTTCCGCCCCCGTTCGGCCTGAGGCTGGACCTCGTCCTGTTCATTCTGGCCAGCGGCGCCATCCTCTATCCGGTCTGGCCCTTCGTCGTCGCCGCCTGGCGCTCGCTGCGAAGCGGCGTCGCCAACATGGCGGTGCTTGTCGTCCTGAGCGTGGGCACGGGCTATTTCTTCAGCGTCGGGTCGACCTTCGTCTACGGCGGCCAGCAGTTCTATGAGGCGTCATCCATCCTGCTGGTCTTCATCCTGCTGGGTCACTGGCTGGAGATGCGCGCCAGGGCAGGCGCCTCCGAGGCCATCCGCGCCCTGATGGATCTGACCCCACCCATGGCCACCGTCCTGCGCGACGGCAAGGAACTGGAGGTGCCGACCGCCGAGGTCGTCTCCGGCGATACAGTCGTAATACGGCCCGGCAACAAGATTCCGGTCGATGGAACGGTGCTCGAGGGGGCGTCGCTCGTCGATGAATCGATGCTGACCGGCGAGTCGATGCCGGTGGAAAAGAAGGTCGGCGACACCGTCATCGGCGCGACGATCAACAAGAGCGGCACGTTCCAGTACACTGCCACCAAGGTCGGCGCGGACACGGCGCTGGCCCAGATCGTCAAGCTGGTTCAGGAAGCCCAGAACTCCAAGGCGCCGTCACAACTATTGGCGGATCGCGCGGCTCAATGGCTGGTCTGGGCCGCTATCATTGTCGGGCTGCTGACCTTCGTGGTCTGGTTCTGGGTCATCGGCCAGCCCCTCCTGTTCGCCGTCAGCCTGACCATCACCGTGTTCGTCATCGCCTGTCCCGACGCGCTGGGCCTGGCGACCCCGATGGCGATCATGGTCGGGACCGGGCTCGGCGCCATGAACGGCATTCTGTTCAAGAACGCGTCGGCGCTCGAGGACGCGACCAAGCTGGACGTCATCATCTTCGACAAGACCGGCACCCTGACGATGGGCCAGCCCGAGGTGGTCGATCTGGTGACGGCGGACGGCGCCACGGAGCATCAGTTGCTGGCCGCGGCCGCGGCCGTGGAGGCCGGATCGGACCATCCCCTGGCCCAGGCCATTCTGCGCCGGGCGGCCAAGGTCAAGGCGCCCAAGGCGACCGGCTTCACCAATATCGAAGGCAAGGGCGCTCGCGCCAGGATCGGCGGCAAGACTGTGCTGCTGGGCAACAAGCGGTTGATGACGGAGAACAAGATCGACCTGGGCGAGCTCGGCGGCAAGTCCGAAGCGCTACAGGGCGCCGGTCGAACTGTCGTCCACCTGGCCGTGGGCTCCAAGCTGGTGGGTCTGATCGCCATCGCCGACGCGGTGCGGCCGACGGCGATCGAAGCGGTCAAGGCCCTGCGCGCGCGGGGCGTCGAGGTCATCATGCTGACCGGGGACAACCAGGGTACCGCCGAACGGATCGCCAAGGGTCTGGGCATCGACCGCGTGTTCGCCGACGTCCTGCCCGGCGACAAGGCGAGCAAGGTCAAGGAACTCCAGGCCCAGGGCAAGAAGGTCGGCATGGTCGGCGACGGCGTCAACGACGCGCCCGCCCTGACCCAGGCCGATGTCGGCTTTGCGATCGGCGCCGGTACAGACGTGGCCATGGAAAGCGCCGACATCGTGCTGATGAGGAGCGATCCGTTCGACGTCGTGGGCGCCATCGAACTGTCGCGCGCCACGCTCAGGAAGATGCACCAGAACCTGTGGTGGGCGGTCGGTTACAATGTCATCGCCTTCCCGCTGGCGGCCGGCGTGTTCTATCCGTTCCTGCTCGGGCCGAGCATCGCCGCCATCGCCATGTCCGGCAGCTCGGCCCTGGTGGCGATCAACGCCCTGATGCTGAAGCGGACCAGGCTGACCGGCATCCGCCGCCCGGGCGAGGCGTCCCACCCGGCAGCGTCTCCCGGGGAGGCGGCGGCGTGAAACGCCGCGCTCAATCAAACATCTCTCTCGCGGCGATGGCCGTGTTGATGGCGTCAGCCTTCACGGTGTCGATGGGCTTCGGAGTCGTCCTGCCCCTGCTGCCCTTCCTGATTGAACGGCTGCTTGGCGGGGGGGCTGAGGCAGGACAGATCTCCCGGGCGACAGGCTTGCTGACCGGCCTTTACATGCTGTCGCTGTTTCTCTTCGCGCCCATGTGGGGACGCCTGTCCGACAGGTATGGGCGCCGTGTCGTCCTGCTGATCGGCCTGATCGGCTTCGGCGCCACCATGCTGGTTTTCGCCTTCGTCGAGAGCCTCTTCGCCGTCTACGCGGAGCGTATCCTGAGCGGCCTGTTCGCCGCAGCCGTCACGCCGGTGGCGCTGGCCGCCGTCGGAGATCTGGCGGCGACCGAAGAGGCGCGGGCGCGCCGCCTGACCTTCGTCAGCCTGGCGGGGATTTCGGGATTTCTACTGGGACCCATGCTGGGCGTCTTCATCGCTCGCGCCGGCGCCGACATGGTCGCGACCGCCGATCCGATGGCGTCGTTGACGTTTCCGCTGGCCGCGACGGCCGTTCTGGCGTTTGCCATCGCCGGCGCTGCCGTCTTCGCCCTGCCGCGAACCCGGAGCCAGGGTCGGCTCGCCAGTCCTTATCCCACCGCATCGCCGACAAGCCGATGGCTGATCCCCAATCTCCTGATCCTGGGGTTCATCGTCGCCGCCGGAGTCGGTGTGTTCGAGGTCGGGCTGGCGCTGCGCGGGAAACAGGAACTGGGCATGACCCCCACCCAGATCGCACTGATGTTCACGGAGTGCAGCCTGGTCATGCTCGTGGTGCAGGCCCTTGTGTTTTCCCCCTGGGTCAAACCCTCGACGACCCGCTGGCTGATCGCGCCGGCGCTGGCTGTCCTGGGGATCGGATTGTTTCTGCTGCCGCGCGCCACCGATTTCAACCTGATGCTCGCGGTGATCGGCGCGGTGGCGGCAAGCGCCGGCATTCTGGCGCCGATCCTGACCTACTGGACCTCCAGCAAGGCCGGTCAGGCGCAAGGTGCGCAACTCGGCAAGCAGACGGCCGCTGCGAGTCTGGGCGCGGCCGTCGGCTCGGCGGCGGGAGGGCTGTTGTACGATGTCGCCTGGTTGCCCGATGCATCGTTCCTCCTCATGGCCGCGGTGACCGGTTTCGGCGTGGCGCTCAGCCTCGGCTTGCCCCGGATGCTCGGCCGGCGCCGACTCGGCTGCGCCTCGCCTGGCGAACTGAACCAACCACGCCGGTGTTCGTTGAAATGACAGCCGCCGCGGTCCGGACGTCACGTCCGTTTGGCAGGCGGCTTGATCCAAAGGATCCACCATCATGTTCAACGTCACAGAACGCTCGGTCAGGCGGACGGCCATCGCCTTGTCGACCCTTTCGCTGCTCGGCGTCGCCGGGTGCGCCGCAATGGCGTCCGACTCAGGGGTGGCGACGCAGGACAGGCCGATGGCCGGCATGAGCATGCCACACGCAGCCCAAGGCTCCGGCCTGATGGGCCAGGATCATGCGATGCCGCCGGGGATGAACATGCCCCGGACCGCCTTCTCCGGGGCCGAGATGGGCATGCACCGCGCCATGATGATGGCGACCGATGTGAATACCCAGCGGACCTGGGCCCGGAAGATGATCGCCCACCACCAGGGGGCCATCGCGATGTCCCAGGCTCTGCTGGGAAGCGACGCCACCGACGCCGAAGCCCGGCGCATGGCGCAGGCGGTCATTGATGCGCAGACACGGGAAATCGCGGAACTCGAATCCTGGCTTGAGCGCCATCCGGGGTGACTGTTCGGGGGCGGGGTGGCGGTGTCCCGACGCCTCTGCCTTCGTGGTCCGACGCCGCTTGCAGTTTGGAGGATTTGAGTTGGACCTTGAACAGAGGGAGTTGATCCTCTCCATTCTCAGCCGGGCAGACACCCTGACCGTGGCGACGGTCCGTGAAGACGGCTGGCCGCAGGCGACGGTCGTGAGTTTCGTGAACGACGACCTCGACCTCTATTTCGGGACGACTTTTCACTCGCAGAAGCTGGAAAACATCGCCCGGGACTCCCGGGTGTCAGCGACCGTCACCCCCGAGCATGAGACGTCGAAACCCATCCAGGCGATCTCGCTCGCGGCGGTGGCGCAGCGGGTTACGGACCCCGGGGAGCTGTTGAACGTGGCCGGACTGGTTCTGAAGAAGTTTCCCAGACCGGGGCGGCCTGCGCCGGCGGCGGTGTTGGAGGGGGTGGCTGTCGTTCGCCTGCGCCCGACCATTGTGTCACTTCTGGATTACAGCCGAACCTTTGGTCAGACGGATCTGATCGAGCTGGGTGACCGTCAAGCCCCGTCCGATCACCGGGACGAACGGCTTCCATGACCGGGGTGAGGTTGCGGTCTCTCGCGGCGGGCGCTCTCGCCGTGGGGGGACTGATCCTCATCGGCATGGGACTCTGGTTCGTCTTCCTGCGACCGGCGCTGCTGCCTGAAGACGCCAGATACATGGGGTCCACCGTGGCGCAGATCCAGGACATCCTGCGCCGGCTGGCCCCGTGGCTCCGGCGCGTCTTCGGCGTGCTGGGGGGCTATATGCTCGCCACCGGTCTGCTGACCGTCCATGTCGCGATGACGACTTTCCGGTCCGCCCGGCCCGGGGCGACGATGGTCGCGGCCGTCTCGGGGCTGGTATCGATCGGCGGCATGGCCGTCACCAACTTCGCCATCGACTCCGATTTCAAATGGCTGCTGTTGGCCTTCACCCTGCCGTGGGTGGCGGCCCTTGCGCTGTCCCGGGCCGACGCGAGGCGCATGGACCCAGGCGCATGAGCTGTCGCGGCGCGCCGGGCGTGGGCGATGAAAACCGGGATGTCAGGACCGGGGTCGGTCACTCAGGCGGCAGGCGCCGGTCCTGGAGCCGGTGATCCTGTCGGCCGTCTATCCGCCAGATGTAAGCGTTCCGGGGGGCGGGCGTCATATCTCCGGAGCGGGCACGGCGCCCGTCTGTTCGTGGCAAGGCGCTATCGTGTCGATCACCTGGGCTGAAACGTGGAAACCCGGCTATGGGCCTCTGGTCCGGCAAGCCGACACCGTCACGCGGATCGAGGACATGGCGCAGCGTCTCGTGCGCCGAGGCGTCTGGCCGGACGAGGAGTCGGTCTACCGTCTGGTGGCCGCCGCCGATCGGCTGGCGAGCGCCGGCATGTGGCTGGTGGCGCACATGACCTATGTACGCCGGGTGGATCTGTCCGGAGCGCCCTTGCCGACGGAAGCCTTCAAGGACTTGCCGGAGGGCCATACCGGCGGCTCGCTGAACATGGTCCCGGCCTTCGTCGGCTATTTGCTGGCGAACGCCCTGTCCGGCGTCACGCGGTCCTGGATCATGGGCCAGGGGCACTGCGTGGCTGCGATCGAGGCGGTCAACGCGCTGACCGGCGATGTCTCTGCCCGGCAAAAGGGTCGGTACAGCCGCTCGGACGCCGGCCTGTCCCAGCTCGTTTCGGACTTCTACAGCTACGCCATTGGCGCCGACGGCCGGCCCGCCGCGCCGCTTGGCAGCCATGCCGGGCCGGACACGGCCGGGGCCGTCTCGGAGGGCGGCTATCTCGGGTTCGCCGAGCTCGAATATGTCCATATGCCGCTGGCCGGCGAGAGTCTGGTCGCCTTCCTCAGCGACGGCGCCTTCGAAGAGCAGCGCGGCTCCGACTGGTCGCCGCGATGGTGGCGGGCGGAGGACAGCGGCCTGGTGACGCCCCTCATGATCCTCAACGGGCGGCGCATAGAGGAGCGCACGGAGATCGCCCAGGACGGCGGCGCGGGCTGGCTCGAACGACACCTTCGTCTGAACGGTTTCGACCCGATCGAGATCGACGGTCACGATCCAGCCGCCGTGGCGTGGGCCATTCTCGACTCCGAGGAGCGATTGAAGCGCTTCACAGCGGATCCCGACCGGGTCTATCCGGCGCCGTTGCCCTATGTGATCGCGCGGGCGGTCAAGGGGTTCGGCTTTCCCGGCGCCGGGACGAACCGCGCCCACAACCTGCCACTGGAGGGCGATCCCCGAACGGACGAGGGGGCGCGGGCGGCGTTCAACGCCGCGGCGGCGACGCTGTTCGTGCAGGGAAGCGAGCTCGACGCCGCCCTGGGGGTTCTCACGACCCATGACCTGCAGCGCCGGCCTTTGGAAAGCCGCCATCCGGCCGCGCGGCGGGCGCCGCCGCCGCCCGTGCGGCCCATTCCGGACTGGTCGGACAGGGCGAGGTCCCCGATGGAGGCGATCGACGCCTGGTTCGTGGAATTCGTCGACGCCAACCCGGGCCTGCGCGTCCGCCTCGGCAATCCCGACGAGCTTCGCAGCAATGGCATGGGGCGTACGCTCGACCGGCTTGGCCACCGGGTGAACCGACCGGAACCCGGCGTTCCCGAGGCGATCGACGGGGCGGTGATCACCGCCCTCAATGAAGAAGCGGTGGCCGGCGCCGCGCTGGGCAACAAGGGCGGGCTCAATCTCATCGTCAGCTACGAAGCGTTTGCGGTGAAGATGCTGGGTCTCCTGCGCCAGGAGGTGATTTTCGCGCGCCATCAGCGCGAGAGCGGCCAGGTCCCGGGATGGCTCGCCGTCCCGTTGCTGGCCACATCCCACACCTGGGAGAACGGCAAGAACGAACAGTCGCACCAGGATCCCACGCTCGCCGAGGCCCTGCTCGGGGAGATGTCGGACACCGCCCGGGTGCTGTTCCCGGTGGACGCCAACAGCGCCGTCGCCGCGCTCCGCGGGGTCTACGGCCGGCGCGGAGAGGTCGCGTGTCTGATCACGCCCAAACGGACGCTGCCGCAGGTGCTCGACGGGGCCGCGGCCCAGGATCTTTGGGAGCGCGGCGCGGCGCTCATCGGCGGGGACCTGGACAGGGCCGAGATCCAGATCGTTGCGGTCGGCGCCTATCAGGCGCGGGAGGCGCTGGCGGCGGCTGCGCGACTCACGCATCATGGCCGCCGCGCCTGTGTCACGGCTCTGCTCGAACCGGGACGATTCCGGGCCCCGAGGGACGAGATCGAGGCGGCGCACGTGGTCTCGGCCGAGGCGCTGGAAGCGCTCTTTCCCCAACGCCTGCCCCGTCTGATCCTCACCCACACCCGCCCGGAGCCGATGCTCGGACTGCTGCGCCGCCTCGACGGAGGGCCCGAGCGCACCCGGGCGCTCGGCTACCTCAGCCGTGGCGGGACGCTCGACACCCCCGGCATGCTGTTCGCCAACCGGTGCACCTGGGCTCACGCCGCGGTCGCCTGTGCGGACCTCCTCGGCGCCGACGCGGCCGACGTCCTGACACCCGGGGAGATGGCCGCCGTCCGCGGCGAAGCACACCCCCGCATCCTGCAAATCTCACCCCCGGAAGGATCTCCATCGTGATCAGTCTCACCAGCCTCGGCGGCGCCGGCACCGTCACCGGATCAAAACACCTGCTGGAGGCCGATGGCCGCCGCATCCTGATCGACTGCGGCCTTTTCCAGGGCCTCAAGACCCTGCGCGAACAGAACTGGGCCCCCCTCCAGATCGAGCCCTCAAGCATCGACGCGGTGGTCCTGACCCACGCCCACCTGGACCACTCAGGCTACCTGCCGAAACTGGTGAAGGACGGTTTTCGCGGGCCCATCCTGGCCAGCGCCGCGACGCGGGATGTCGCGGAGATCATCCTGCGCGACAGCGGCCATATCCAGGAGAAGGACGCCGAACAGGCCAACCGCTACGGCTACGGCAAACACAAGCCGGCCTTGCCGCT
>NZ_DLMO01000067.1:9962-19273 GCF_002479325.1 Brevundimonas sp. UBA7534 | reverse complement strand
CAGCGGACAAGGAAGTCGTCGATACAAGCGAAGGCGCACCGTCTCTGTTCCGAGGCGGTGCGCCTTCACGTATATTGGCCAAACAGTGTTGAAAACAAAGAGTTTTCACATTTTCAGGTTGATCCCGATCCTCTCAAGAGCCAAAAGGGTCGGATGGCGGAAAGGCCGGCGCCGGTGCGTCGGCTGCCTTTCAGGCCGTCTCTCGATCGTTTCACCGGGGTCCGTATTCAGGCATGGTTGATCTGCGAACGTCGAGAGCCCTGTCCGGTCGCCGGCGTCGGCGATACCGGCTGCGGGGAACCGCCGATGTCCGTAACCTGGCTGGATACCGTAACGGCGTCGCTCGGATGGCCGAGGCGGCGACGGCGCCTTCCCGCCCGTTGCCGTTCCCCAAGGCGCCGGGCGTCGGTCTTCGCGGTCGCCGGTTCCTGATCGTCAGCGCCCCCTTCGGCGGATTCGGCATGGCCTTGGGCGCTGTTCTGGAGGCGCGCGGCGCCGAGGTGCGTCGCATGATTTTCAACGCCGGGGATGCGCTCAACTGGCGCCGGTCCGGCGGCGTGGCGTTCAAGGCCTCGGCGGAGGCGTGGCGCGCGCGTGCGGCGGCCGTGCTGGCCGACTACACCGACGTGGTCCTGTTCGGCGAGGGCGGGCCCTACAACCGGGCGGTCCTGGCGCTGGGCGAGGCTTTGTCAGCCCGTGTGTGGGTGCTGGAGAACGGCTATTTCCGCCCGGATTGGGTGACGGTCGAACGGAACGGCGTCAACGCCTCCAGCGGCCTGCCGCGCTTTCGGGAAGGCTATCCGGCGCCGAGTCCGGAAGTGCCGGAAGTGCGACCGGTGGGTCGGATATTGCCCCACCACGTGGCCAACATCAGCCTGTATCACATCGCCCAGGGTGTCGGCGCCTTCGCCTTCCCCCGTCACGCCAATCACTACACCGCCTCGCCGTGGCGCCAGTGCGTCGGCCACGTGCGACGCTACTTCGGACTGATGGTGCGCGGTTCGGCCGACGACGCCATCGACCAGACGGCGGCGCGGGGACCGTTCTTCCTGGCCTGCCTTCAGCGCGAGGGCGACGCGCAACTGCTGCGATATTCGCGCTACGCCGACAACACCGCCTTCCTTGCCGCCGTGGTGCGCAGCTTCGCGGCGTCAGCGCCTGCCGACTGTCGGCTGCTGGTCAAGAATCACCCGCTTGACCCCGGCCTTGTCGACCTGGAGCGGATCACCCGCCGCCTGGCGGTCGAACGTGGCGTGCAGGACCGGGTCGACTTCATCGACGGCGGCAATCTGGCGCGCCTGTGCCGGGCGTCGCGCGGCATGGTTGTCAACAACTCCAGCGCCGCCCTGTCGGCCCTGGGTTTCCAGACGCCGGTTAAGGTTTTGGGCGACGCCTTCTTCGATTTCGATGGCCTGACCCATCAGGGTGAGATCGACAGCTTCTGGACAGACCCTCAGGCTCCTGACCCGGCGCTGTTCGCGCGCTTTCGGGCCCATGTGATCGCCCAGACCCAGGTGAACGGCAACTACCATGAGCCGCGCGCGATGAAGGCCACGGCTTCCGGCGTCGCCGCCGTGTTCGAAAAGGCCGCCGACTGAAGCGGGTGTGGCGCCAGCGTCACCCTCGGGCGCTGTCATACCGCTGTCATATAACTGTCGCCTAGCGTTCCGAGACGCCCCTTAGAGGGGGCCGCATTCCGGCGTGTCTTCCGCGCCGCGACGACCGCTCGGTCCTTATCAGCTGGGGATAGCTCAACATGACCTTCCGCAACCTGGCCTACGGCGCCTCCGCCGTGGCCATCATGATGTCGGCTTCGACGGCCGCCTTCGCTCAGGAAACCACGGGCGGCGTGGCCGGCGGGGTTTATGACGCCTCGGGCGCCCCGATCGCCGGCGCGACCGTCACGGTCGTCCACGCCCCGTCGGGCACCACCTCGACCACCATGACGGACGCCAACGGCCAGTTCTCGGTGCGCAGCCTGCGCGTCGGCGGCCCCTACGTCGTCACCTCGACCTCGCCGGCGGGCGACGCCGCGGCCCAGGTGCCGTCGATCGGCATCGGCACCCCCGTCTCGGTCGAGCTGGTCGTCGAAGGCGCCCAAGCCAACGCCGCCGACCTGGGCGACATCGTCGTCACCGGCGCGCGCGCCGGCGGCCTGCGCACCTCGCCCCGCAGCAACCTGAACCTGGCCGACATCGAAACGCTGCCGTCGATCGGCCGCGACATCAAGGATATCGTCCGCACCACGCCGTTCGCCACCACCGACCCGAGCAACAACGACGCCCTGTCGATCGGCGGCCAGAACACCCGCTACAACGCCATCCTGATCGACGGCGTCCGCCAGAGCGACGACTTCGGCCTGAACGGCAACGGCTATCCCTCGATCAACACGCCGATCTCGCGTTCGGTCCTGCAGGCGGTCAGCGTCGACGTGGCGCCCTACGGCGTGCAGTACGGCACCTTCACCGGCGGCGTGGTCAACATGGTGACCAAGTCGGGCGGAAACGACTTCCACGGCGAAGTCTTCTGGGAAAAGACCGACGACGGTCTGCGCGGCGACAGCTTCAGCTACAAGGACTTCGTCACCGGCGAACGCCAGAACCGCACCCTGAACGGCGAGTTCGAGGAAAAGAGCTGGGGCGCGACCCTCAGCGGCCCGATCCTACAGGACCGCCTGTTCTTCCTGTTGAACTACGAGAAGTTCGAATCGACCCAGCCGGTCCTTTCGGGCCCCGAAGGTTCCGGCGCGGTCAACGAGGTCGCGGGCATCACCCAGGCCCAGATCGACCAGGTCCGCGAAATCGCCCAGCGCGTCTATGGCTACGACGCCCTGGACTGGCGCGCAGACGCCCTGGAAGTCCAGGACGAAAAGTACTTCGCCAAGCTGGACTGGAACATCAACGACCAGCACCGCGCGGTCTTCTCGTATCAGCAGACCGAAGGCAGCGACCTGCGTCTGAACAACACCGTCACCAGCGGCAGCTACACCAGCGTCGGCCTGCTGTCGTCGGCCTACAACATCACCTCGGACCTGAAGGTCTACAAGGGCCAGCTGTTCTCGGACTGGACGGACAAGCTGTCGACCGAACTGTCGGTGTCCTACAAGACCCTGGAGAACGTCTCGCAAGGTCTGGGCGGCAACGACTTCGCCGCCATGCAGGTGTATCTGGACGCCCCGATTGGCGCGAACACCGGCGTCCGCCGCTCGATCCGCTTCGGTCCGGAACGGTCGCGCCACGCCAACGCCCTGACGGTCGACACCACCCTGTACCGCGCCGTCGCCAACTACGACACGGGCTACGGCCACCGCTTCACGGCGGGCTTCGAGCGCGAAGAGCAGGACATTTTCAACCTGTTCGTCCAGGTCGCGAACGGCGAGTACGAGTTCGCCTCGATCGCCGATTTCGAGGCGCGTCAGGCCTCCTCGATCGGCTATTCCAACGCCGCCTCGAACAACAAGTACGACGCCGCCGCCTCGTTCAGCTATGCGCTGAACAGCCTGTATATCCAGGACGAGTGGAAGCCGATCCCGGAACTGACCATCACCGCCGGCCTGCGCTACGACCTCTACACGTCGGACGACAAGCCGCTGCTGAACGAGGACTTCGTCGATCGCTTCGGCTTTGGCAACGACAAGAACCTGGACGGCATCGGCATCCTGCAGCCGCGCATCGCCTTCAACTGGCGCGCGCCGTGGGACATGACCGTGTACGGCGGTTTCGGCCGTTTCCAGGGCGGTTCGCCCAACGTCTGGATCTCGAACAGCTATTCGAACCCGGGCAACCTGATCGGCAGCTTCCAGTGCAAGATCGCGTCGAACTACCAGTCGCAGTTCGCCGGCAGCTTCAGCGTCTGTGATGCGGCCCAGCAGGCGGCCTTGCAGAACGTCAACGGCCTCGCCGTCAACCCGGTCGCCCAGGCCGAGGTGACCGAGAGCGCCGAATTGGGCACCGGCAACATCAACCTGATCGATCCGGCCTTCAAGACGCCGTCGATCTGGAAGGCGTCTATCGGCGTCAACAAGGCGTTTGACCTGAGCCCCTATCGTCTGGGCGACGGCTGGAACGTGACGGCCGAGTACGTGCACTCCGAACTGCAGGACGCCATCGGCTGGATCGACCTGAGCATGAACGAGACTCAGACCGGCGTCGCGCCGGACGGTCGTCCGGTCTATGGCCCCAACCCGACCCGTCGCGGCCAGCAGGTGCTGATGCTGACTAACCTGAAAGGCGGCGAGACCGACCAGTTCGCCTTCGCGGTCGGCAAGGACTGGTACGACGGCTGGCTGAACGGCTTCGGCTTTGACTTCTCCTACACCTATCTGGACGCCAAGGACCGCTCGCCGGGCACCTCGTCGACGGCGAGCTCGAACTTCGGCAACGCCGCGCTGTCGAATCCCAACGATCCGGCCCTGGCGGACTCGAACTACGAGATCGAGCACGCCCTGAAGCTGAGCCTGAAGTATTCGCGCGCCTTCTTCGGCGATTACCGGACCCGCATCGGCCTGTACGCGCAGCGTCGTTCGGGTCTGCCCTTCAGCTACACCTTCGGCACCAGCCCGGCGACGCTGTACGGCGAATACGTGACCACCCAGCGCCAGCTGCTGTACGTGCCGCAGGTCGACTCGTCGGGCAACGTCACGGCCACCAGCGACCCGCTGGTCCGTTACGGCTCTAGCTTCAACGTGTCGGCGTTCAACGACTTCCTGCACCGCACCGGTCTGATCGACTATGCGGGCGAGATTTCGCCGCGCAACGCCTTCAAGTCGCCCTACGTCACGACCGTGGACATGCACATCGAGCAAGAACTGCCGGCCTTCTTCCCCGGCGGCGCCAAGCTGATCGGCTACATGGACATCGAGAACCTGGGCAACCTGATCAACGACGAGTGGGGCGCCATCCAGCAGATCGGCTTCCCGTACACGTCGAACAACGTCTCGGCGACCCGCACCGGCGACCAGTACTACACGTACACCGGCTTCACCGAGCGCTCGCCGTCCACGTTCAGCACGAACTCGGTCTGGCAGATCAAGGTCGGCGTCCGCTACTCGTTCTAAGGCGAACGAACACTATAGGTTGGGAAGGGGCGGTCCGGCGACGGGCCGCCCTTTCTCTTTGGGGCCGTTGAAGTCGGGGGCGGTTGGGGCCATATGGCGCGGCTCCGCGTTTCGACCCTCATGAGGACGCCCGCATGACCGCGCCCATCCCCGCCGAATGGTCCCCGCACCGCGCCCTGTGGGTCGGCTGGCCCAGCCACGGCGACCTGTGGGAAGACAATCTCGAACCGGCCCAGGCCGAGGTCGAGGCCCTGGCGCGCGCCCTGGCCGGGCCGGGCCGGGAGCAGGTTAGGCTGATGGTCGGAAGCGACGAGGCGCTGGCCGACGCCCGCGCGCGCTTCGACGGCGTCACGGGCGTCGAGGTGGTCGCCGGCCGGTCCGGCGATATCTGGCTGCGCGACACCGGCCCGATCTTCGGCGCGGGCTCGACGACGGCCCAGGCCTTCCGCTTCAACGGCTGGGGCGGCAAGTACGAGCTGCCGCACGACGATGAGGTCGCGGATCAGATCGGTGCGCGCTCCGGCGTTCCTCTGACCCGTCACGACGTGGTGCTGGAAGGCGGCGCGCTGGACCATGACGGCGCGGGCACGGTCCTGACCACGCGCCAGTGCCTGCTGAACCCAAACCGCAATCCGGGCTGGACCCAAGAGGCGGCCGAGGCGGCGTTGGCCGAGGCGGTCGGGGCGCGAAAGGTGGTTTGGTTGGGCGACGGCCTGCTGAACGACCACACCGACGGCCATGTCGACAACCTGGCGCGCTTCGTCGCGCCGGGCGTGGTGGCCTGCCCGGTCGCCTGGGGTCGAAAGGATCCGAACGCCGAGGTCTATGACGCCACGGCGCGCGATCTGGCCGCCGCGACGGATGCGGACGGGCGGCCGCTGAAGGTGCTGCGCATCCCCTCGCCGGGCCTGGTCCTGGACGAGGACGAACGCCCCATTCCCGCCAGCCATATGAACTTCCTGATCGCCAACGGCGCCGTGATCGTGCCGAGCTACGGCGACGAGACCGCCGCGCGCCTGGCGTGCGAGGCCCTGGCCACGGTCTATCCGGACCGCGAGATCATCGCCCTGCCGTCGATCGCCATTCTGACCGGCGGCGGCTCTTTCCACTGCATCTCCCAGCAGGAGCCCGCCTGATGTCCCGCACCATCACCGTCGCCGGCCTCCAGACCGCCTATGGCGAGGACATGCAGGCCAATATCGACAAGACCGTCGATCTGATCCGTCAGGCGGCCGACAGGGGCGCGCAGGTGATCCTGCCTTCCGAACTGTTCCAGGGGCCCTATTTCTGCGTCAGCCAGGAGGAGCATTGGTTCGCCCATGCCTACGAATGGCGCGAACATCCCTGCGTCACCCAACTGGCGCCGGTCGCCAAGGCGCTGGGCGTGGCCATTCCCGTCTCGATCTTCGAGCGTGACGGGCCGCAGTACTACAACTCCCTGGTCATGCTGGACGCCGACGGCGAGGCCTTGGGCGTGTATCGCAAGAGCCACATCCCCGATGGGCCGGGCTATCAGGAAAAATACTACTTCCGGCCCGGCGACACCGGCTTCAAGGTCTGGAAGACCCGCTTCGGCCGGGTCGGCGTCGGCATCTGCTGGGACCAATGGTACCCGGAAACGGCGCGGGCGATGATGCTGCAGGGCGCCGAGGTGCTGATGTATCCGACCGCCATCGGGACCGAGCCGCACGACGACAGCCTGGACACCGCCGAACCGTGGCGGCGCGCCATGCAGGGCCATGCCGTGTCCAACGTCGTGCCGGTGGTCGGCGCCAATCGCATCGGCCACGAGCAGGTGACCGAGGCGGGCCAGACCTTCTACGGCCACAGCTTCATCGCCAACCATCGCGGCGATCTGGTCGAGAGCCTGGGCAAGGACGAGGAGGGCGTTCTGGTCCACAGCTTCGACCTGGACTTCCTGGATCGCCACCGGGCGGCCTGGGGCTTCTTCCGCGACCGGCGCACCGACCTTTACGGCCCGCTGCTGGGACCGCGCTAAACCGGGTCAGGCGGCGCGCACGTCCTGCGTCTCCTGCCGGGCGGCGGCCTGCTCCAAGGCGGCGTTGACGGCCTCATAGAGCCGCGCCTGGGTCACCGGCTTGGGCAGGTGCCCGTCCATGCCTGCCGCCAGGCAGCGGGCGGCGTCCTCAGGCATGGCGTCGGCGGTCACGGCCAGAATGGGGATGTCGCGCGCGGGCGCGTCCAGGGCGCGGATGGCCCGGGTCGCCGCCAGCCCGTCCATGCCGGGCATCCGCACGTCCATCAGCACCAGGTCCAGGGGCTTGGCGCCCACGGTGTCGATCGCCTCGCGCCCGTCCGCGGCCTCGAGCACGTCGCAATCGGCGGCCTGCATCATGATCCGCAGCAGGTCGCGGTTCACCGGATGGTCGTCGACGATCAACACCCGCATCCGCCGCTCCGACAGATCCTCGGCCTCGGCCGTGTTCGGCGCGGCCGCCGCCGGGGCGGGAACCTCCACGGTGAAGACCGAACCGTGGCCCTGCCGGCTCTCGACCGAGATCGTGCCGCCCATGCGGTCGATGTGTCCCTTCGCCAGAACCAGGCCGACCCCGGCGCCCTCGTGCGCCCGGCTGGTGGAGGCGTCGGCCTGTTCGAACAGACGGAACAGACCCGCCAGCGTGCCGGCGCACATGCCGCAGCCCGTGTCGGCCACCGTCACCCGCAGCCGGTCGTCCAGTCGGTCGACGCTCACGCTGATCGAGCCCTGGCTGGTGAACTTGGCCGCATTCAGCGTCAGGTGATGGATGATCTGGCGCAGGCGCCGCGCGTCGGTCAAGGCGGCGCCTTCGGCCTCCGGCGAGACCGTCAGATGGTGCGTCAGGCCGCGAATCTCGGCCCATTCGAAGGCGGGGGCGGCGGCGGATTCCACCAGGTCGCGCACGTCGACCGGGGCCATGACCACTTCGTCGCCGCCGCGCGAGACCTCCAGCAGATCCTCGACCAGACGCAGCATGGCCTCGCCACACTGGCGCACCGCCTCGACCTGACGCCGGCCCTCGGCGTCCAGCGACGGCCGGCGCGAAAGCAGGTCGGCGTAGCCGGTCACGCCTGTCAGCGGCGTGCGCATCTCGTGGCTCATCAAGGCCAGGAAGCGGGACTTGGCGGCGTCGGCCTGTTCGGCGCGCAGCCGCGCCTCCACCGCCGCCTGTGTGCGGCTGCGCAGGCGTGCGATCAGGCGTCGGCGCTCGCTGGACAGGGTGGTGATGGGCAGGGCCGTGCCCATGACCGCCAGCAGGAACAGGTGAAAGACGTTCAGCTGCCGCATGATCGTCGGCACGCCGGCCAGGTCCGTATCCTCGCTCAGCCGGGTCAACATCACCGGCCCGTGACCCGTCAACGTCGCCGCGCCGCCGATCACGCCGACCATCATGACCGCCGCGGCCGTCCAGGGAGGCGACAGCCTGAAGGCCAGCAGGATCAGCGGTGGAAAGACCATGAACAGGATCGGCGCCGAGGTCTGCCCGAACGCCCACAGGCAGATGACCGCCAGCAGGGTCAGCAGGCCCGCCACCTCGGTCGCGGGGGCCTGGGCGTCCTCGCGGAACCGATGCGTGCGCGCCAGCAGCAGCAGCGACGGCGCGACGATGGCCATGGCCAGCAGTTCCATGTCGAACAGATGGTGCAGCCGGAAACCAAGCGTGCCGGTGGGCAGTCGTCCGGCCCCGATCGCCACCAACCCCGCCAGCAGGGTGCTGAGCGCCACGGCCGGCGTCACGGCCAGAAGCATGAAACGCAGCAGGCGTTTGGGGCGGCGCATGTCCAGCGCCGCGCCGCAGAACCGTCGCGCCAGAACGGCGGCGACAGTGACCTGGATCAGGTTCAGTCCGGTGTTGATCCAGACGAAGGCCGGCGGATCGCCTCGCAGCACATTGGCCGCGAGATTGATGCCGACGCAGGCGGCCGCCACCAGCAGGGCGGGGCGTCGATGCAGTTGAAGCACGGCCGCCAGCAGCACGGCGTTGGCCAACCACAGCACGGTGGCGCCGAAGGTCTGCATGCTCCAGTGACCGACCAGCTGTGCGGCGACGTAAAGCACCACATAGGTCAGGGGCGGCGGACCCGCGACACGGCCGGCGTCATGACGGAAAAACCGCCAGCGACCGCGTCCGAACTTCACCCTCCCCAGGCTCATGCGTCCACCGTGCCGTGCAGGTCTTAAGATTTCGGTTTCGGCGCGACTAGGTAGATTTGCGGAACCGGCGAAGCGGCCCCGCCGTTCTCAGGCCCTCGCCTA
>NZ_DLMO01000067.1:0-9829 GCF_002479325.1 Brevundimonas sp. UBA7534 | reverse complement strand
ATCTCAGGCCCTCGCCTAGGAGGGGCGAACCATGTCCGACGTCATCGCCCAACCGACCTTCGAACCGCCCGCCGACGCCTTGGCCTTCTACGAGGAGAGCCTGAAGCTGCTGAAGGAGTCGGGCATTCCCTTCCTGCTGTCGGGGACCTACGCCGTCACCGCCTACACCGGCATCCGCCGGCCGACCAAGGACCTGGACGTCTTCTGCAAGCCCGGCGACTACCCGCGCATCCTGGCCTTCTTCCAGGCCCGTGGGTACCGCACCGATGTCGAGGACGAACGCTGGATCGCCAAGGTCTGGAAGGACGAAAAGCATTTCTTCGACGTGATCTTCGCCATGTCCAACGGCACCATCGCCGTGTCCGACAGCTGGTTCAGCGAGGATGCGATCACCGTTTACGGCCATCAGGTGAAGATCACGCCCCCGACCGCGCTGATCCTGTCCAAGGTCTTCATCCAGGACCGCTACCGCTACGACGGGGCGGACGTAAATCACGTCATCCTGAAGCAGTCGGACGCCATCGACTGGAAGTCGCTGCTGGACCAGATGGACCTGTACTGGGAGGTGCTGGCCTCGCACCTGCTGAACTTCCGCTTCGCCTATCCGACCGAGCGCGACCGGGTGCCGCGCTGGCTCATGGAGGAGCTGACCGAGCGTCTCCAGGCCCAGATCGACCTGCCGCCGCCGCGCGTGAAGGTCTGCCGCGGCCGGCTGTTCAGCCCGCGTGACTATGTCGCCGACGTCGCCGAGTGGGGCTTCGGCGACGTGGTCGGCAAGGGGCTGGAGGAACGCCACGATCCGGTAAACTGAAGGAGAAGGAGCGCGACGGATGGCCCAGACGCCCAATGACGCCCAGACGCCCCAGCCGGGTCTGGAGCCCGGACCCGGCAAGAAGATGCGCGTCGCCGCGGTCGGCGACCTGCACGTGGGCGAAACGTCCGAAAGGGCTTACCGCGACCTGTTCGAACGGGTGGCGGACGACGCCGACGTGCTGTGCCTGTGCGGCGACCTGACCAACTACGGCAAGACCGGCGAGGTCGAGCGGCTGCTGGAGGACCTCAGGCTGTGCAAGATTCCGATGGTCGGCGTCCTGGGCAACCACGAGCACGAATGCGGCCAGCCCGACCATGTGGTCCAGATGCTGTGCGACGCGGGCGTGAAGATGCTGACGGGTCAGGCCTATGAGATCGACGGCGTCGGCTTCGCCGGCGGCAAGGGTTTCGTCGGCGGTTTCGGCCGCTACATGCTGTCCTCCTTCGGCGAGGACTCCATCAAGCGCTTCGTGCAGGAGGCGGTGGAGGACGCCAATCTGATCGAGAATTCGATCCGGATGCTGCGCACCGAACGCTCGGTGGTGCTGCTGCACTATGCGCCGGTGGTCGAGACGGTGATTGGCGAACCGCCGGAAATCCACGCCTTCCTGGGCTCGTCCCGGCTGGCGGAGACCATAGACCGCTACGACAACGTCAGCCTGGTCGTGCACGGCCATGCCCATCGCGGCGGACCCGAGGGGCGCACCCATCGCGGCGTGCCGGTCTATAACGTCGCCCTGCCGGTGCTCCGAACCCTGGGCGATGTTCCCTACCGGGTGTTCGAGGTCTGACGCCCAGTGGGGTCAGCGCCGGTCCGCGTTCAGATCAGGCCCTGGGCGCGGGCGTCGCTTTCCAGCCCGTCTCGGAAGGCCGGGTCGGCCAGGGCGATCAGGGCGCGCGCCCGTTGGCTGGTCGACAGGCCCTTCAGATCGGCCCAGCCGTGTTCGGTCACGACGATGTGGGTGTCGTTGCGCGGGGTCGTCACCGGGCCGTCCAGCCGAGCGACGATGCGTGAGGCCGCGCCCCTGGCCGCGGTCGAATGGCAGGCGATGATCGACTTGCCCCCTTCCGAAGCGTAGGCGCCGCGCACGAAGTCCAGTTGGCCTCCGGCGGCGGTGAACTGGCGCCCGTTCAGATATTCCGAGCAGCAGGCGCCCGACAGATCGATCTGCAGGGTGGCGTTGACCGAGATCATCCGCGCATTGCGTGCGATCACCGCCGGATCGTTGACGTAGGAGACGGGGTGCGCCTCCATCGCGCGGTTTCCGTCCAGGAAGCCGTAGGTGTTGCGGTCGCCCATCGAGAAGGCGAAGACGCCGACGCCCGGGTGCAGGGTCTTGCTGGCGTGGTTCGCCACGCCCGCCTGCATCAGCTCGACCAAGCCGGGGGTCAGCATCTCGGTATGGACGCCCAGGTCGCGATGGTCCCTCAGGGCGTCGCATACGGCGTTGGGCAGGGCGCCGATGCCCATCTGCAGGGTGGCGCCGTCCTCGACCAGGCCAGCGATGATCTGGCCGATGGCGCGGTCGGCCGGCTGGGGCTGGGCCTTGGGGACTTCCAGCAAGGGGGCCGCGTGCTCCACCACCGCCGTCACGCGCGAGACATGGACCGTGCAGTCGCCGAACACGCGCGGCATATGCGGATTGACCTCGACCAGGATCGTCCGCGCCATGTCCGATACGGGCTTGGCGTAGTCGGTGTTCGTGCCGAAGGAGAAATAGCCGTCCTCGTCCATCGGCGAGACGGTGCAGATCAGGGTGTCGACCCCGACCTCGTCGCACAGGACGCGCGGCGACTGCTGGAAGCCGGTGGGGATGAACTGGACCGGATTGGGTCGGCCTTCCTCGGCGGCGCGCTGCTCCAGCCGCCGCTCGACGGCGCTGTGGAACAGGCTCCAGGGCCGGATGCGATCCATCAGGTCGTAGCGCAGCACCGTCTCGCCCGCGATCGCGGTGCTGAGCAGATAGTAGAGGTTGACGTCCTCGACCTCGCCGCGTTCGGCCCGCGCGGCCAGGGCCGCCAGCAGCGCCGGGGGCTGGGACACGCCCAGGCCCATCGCCGCCTTGCAGCCCGAACGCACCAGGCGAGCCGCCGCCTCGGCGATCATCAGGCGTTCGGCGTAGAGGGCTTTGGCGTCCATGGCGATCTCCGGCGATGACGACAGGGCTTATGCGCCGAAGCGAGGTCGCGCCGCCTAGACTTTCGTCGGATCGGGGGCGGGGTCCAGGGGCGAGGGCGCATCCTGAAGCGGGGCGTGGCGCGCCTTCTGGAAGCGGGCGGCGGCATGGGCGATCAGCCACAGGACCATGGCCCAGGCGGCCCCGACGGCCCAGCCGGCGAACACGTCCGAAGCCCAGTGCGCGCCGAGATAGACGCGGGTCAGGCCGACCAGCATGGCCAGGACCACGCCGACGCCAAGCACGAACAGCTTGAACCGGCGACGCGGAAAGGCCTGGGTCAGCATCACCGCCACGCTCAGGTAGAAGACGGTGGACAGCAGGGCGTGGCCCGAGGGGAAGCTGGCGTTGATCGTCTCGACCGCCTGGGCCGCGACCGGCGGGCGTTCGCGCTCGAATACCGCCTTGAGCCCTTCGCTCAGGCCGACGCCGCCCGCGAGGCCCGCGATCAGCATCACCGAGGACAGCCATTTCCGTTGGCTGAGCAGGAACAGGATCACGATCAGGGCGAACAGGCCCAGCACCGAAATGCCGCCCAGAGACGTGATGTCGGCCGCCGCCTCCTTCAGCCACCAGGGCCCCCACGGGCGGCCGGGGTCGTCGGCATAGGGGCGCATCCAGGCCAGGACCTGCTGATCGAAGGCCTGACCGTCCGCCTCGGTCATGTCGTCGGCCACCTCGGCGAAGGTCATCACGCCGATCGCGGTCACCATCAGCGCCGCCAGGACCGCGAACTCGGCGCGGGCCAGCGTCAGGGCGCGGACGAAAAATCGGCGAGCGTGATCCAGGGTCATGGCCTGCGAACGGTCAAGCTGGACGCCGCGTTCCCCAGTCGCCGCGATCACGCGTTCGTGAACGCATTGGCGCCGAAGGGTTCCTGGCTTGAAAAGGCGGTTTTCCCCAGCCCTCGGAGGGTTGTCCGACTGATTCGCTCACAAAGTGATCGTCAAGCCCGTTGACGGGTCGTTAGCCATCTGCGCCCCATATGTGGGTTGGGAACGCGCTGCGGCCACTAGATGATGTGGTCGGGGTGCGGGTGGCATCACACGGATTTTGTTCAGGGCAATGACGGTCATGGCTGGCGGCGAGGCATTGAAGACGACGGAATTCCAAGGCGTTGCGGCGACGCCGACGCCTGAACGGCCCCACCTGACGGTGGTGAAGTCGGTGCAGGTGGACCGCTCGCGCGACGCCCTCCTGACCGATTTCGGCAAGAAGACGCTGGAAGACCGCTATCTGCTGCCGGGCGAAAGCTATCAGGACATGTTCGCCCGCGTCTCGACCGCCTTCTCGGACGACGCCGATCACGCCCAGCGCCTTTACGACTACATGAGCCGCCTGTGGTTCATGCCGGCGACGCCTGTGCTGTCGAACGGCGGCGCGGATCGCGGCCTGCCGATCTCCTGCTTCCTGAACGCCGTCGGCGACTCGCTGGACGGCATCCAGAACGTCTGGAACGAGAACGTCGCCCTGGCCTCCAACGGCGGCGGCATCGGCACCTATTGGGGCGGTGTCCGCTCCATCGGCGAGAAGGTGAAGGGCGCGGGCAAGACCTCGGGCATCATCCCCTTCATCCGCGTGATGGACAGCCTGACCCTGGCGATTTCGCAAGGCTCGCTGCGTCGCGGTTCGGCCGCCGTCTACCTGGACATCCACCACCCGGAGATCGAGGAGTTCCTGGAGATCCGCAAACCGTCGGGCGATTTCAACCGTCGCTCGCTGAACCTGCACCACGGCGTCAACATCACCGACGAATTCATGGAGGCGGTGAAGGTCGGCGCGACCTTCGAGCTGAAGTCGCCCAAGACCGGCGAGGTCATGAAGACCGTCGACGCCCGCTCGCTGTGGACCAAGCTGCTCGATATCCGGATGCAGACCGGCGAGCCGTACATGATCTTCTCCGACACGGTGAACCGCCAGCTGGCGCCGCACCAGCGCGACCTGGGCCTGAAGGTCAAGCAGTCGAACCTGTGCGCCGAGATCATGCTGCACACCGGCCGCGACCACCTGGGCGTGGACCGCACCGCCGTCTGCTGCCTGTCGTCGGTCAACGCCGAGACCTTCCTGGAATGGCGCGAGGAGCCGCGTTTCGTCGAGGACGTGATGCGTTTCCTGGACAACGTTCTGGAAGACTTCATCCGCCGCGCCCCGCCGTCGATGGCCGCCGCCGTCTATTCTGCCAAGCGCGAGCGTTCGGTGGGCCTGGGCCTGATGGGCTTCCACTCCTTCCTGCAGTCGCAGGGCGTGGCCTTCGAAAGCGCCATGGCCAAGTCTTGGAACATGCGCCTGTTCAAGCACCTGCGCCGCGAGGCCGACAAGGCCAGCCGCCTGCTGGCCGAGGAGAAGGGCCCTTGCCTGGACGCCGAGGAGCGCGGCGTGATGGAGCGGTTCAGCCACAAGATGGCCATCGCCCCCACCGCTTCCATCTCGATCATCTGCGGCGGGACCAGCGCCGGCATCGAGCCGATCCCGGCCAACATCTACACCCACAAGACCCTGTCGGGCTCGTTCGCGGTCAAGAACCCCTATCTGGAGCGTCTGCTGGACGAGAAGGGCATCAACACCGAGGCGGTGTGGTCCTCCATCCTGGAGCACGAGGGCTCGGTCCAGCATATCGACGCCCTGAACGAGGACGAGAAGGGCGTGTTCAAGACCGCCTTCGAACTGGACCAGCGCTGGGTGGTCGAACTGGCCGCCGACCGCGCGCCGGAAATCTGCCAGGCCCAGTCGCTGAACCTGTTCATCCCCGGCGACGTCAACAAGTGGGACCTGCACATGCTGCACTGGTCGGCCTGGGAGCGGGGCGTGAAGTCGCTCTACTATCTGCGCTCCAAGTCGGTGCAGCGCGCCGCCTTCGCCGGCGCCGAGGACAAGAAGACCGACGAGATCGACCCCAACCAGCCTGATCTCTTCGCCATGCCCAAGACCGACTACGACGAATGCCTGGCCTGCCAATGAGGCCTGACTGATCCCGCCGATGGGGCCTCGCGAAAGCGGGGCCCTTTTCGCATGGGGAACCCGGCCCGCGCCCTCGACGTTCGAAAGCGTCAGTAAGGTGTCATGAAAATGGCCGTTGGACTCGCCGCCTGCACGGGTTAGGCTGTTCCGGCGGACGGACTGGGGAGACCGAATGCGTTTGGCGGCCGTGATCGTCGGGGTGGGAAGCGTGCTGGCGACGGCCGGCGCGGCCGATGCGCGCCAGCTGTGGGCGCCGAACGCCTTCGACGAAGCTCCCTCTCAGACCCTTCCGCTCCAGGCTGGCGATGTCGCCCAACTCGCCCATCAGGGATTCCGCGTCGCCTCCGTCGATGACGATTTCGGCGCGCCGCTGGACCTGCCCAGCGCCTTCCAGCCGGAGGATCGCTCCGGCCTGGTCGCCAGCACCCGCCGCGATGTCTGGATTCAGCGCGGCGCCTCCGCCGACCGGCTGACGCTGGAGACCGCCGGCCGCCTGCGCCGCGCCGACGGCGCGCCCGTGCCGGTGACGCCGGTCGATGCGGCGCGAATGGACCCGGAGGCCTATGACCTGCGATATGTGCGCGGCTTCTCGGGCGCGCGCGGCCGCACCGCCTCGGGCCTGGAGGTCAGCCTGACGCCTCACGCCGGCATCGGCGTGGGCAGCGAGGGCGGTTCGGCCGAGGCCGGCGCCACCCTCAAGATCGGCGAGGGGCTGGAACGTCTGGCCCCCGACGGGAGCCAGCGCTTCGGCGAGCGCCCGCGCTGGTATCTCTACGCCGCCGGTTCGGGGCGGGCCGTGGGCTACAACTTCGCCCGCACCCGCGACGGCGACTACGCCCGCTCGGGTTACACCAACGACCGCGGCTCCTTCCTGGGCGACGCCTCGATCGGCGTGGCCTATCGCCGGGGCGACATGCAGACCTCGCTGGGCGTGGTCTATCGCGAGATCGACGCCGGCAAGGGGCTGCGCGGCATGAGCGGCCTAGACACCGACGTGGACGAAGGCCTGATCGCCTTCCAGCTGTCTATCAAGCCACGCCGCTGATCCGCCTCAAAGCGAGGACGCGAAGCGTCTCCTGAATCGATCAGCCTTCAGCGGACCTCCGAAACCGCCACGCCCTCGCGCCGGGGATCCGCTCCGCCGTCCCAGCGTCCGTCACGCCAGATCGCCCCGTGCAGGCCAGAGGTCTCCGTGGCGTTGGGGCGAACCGCCATGCCCGCCTGGGCCAGGGCGGCCTTGATCTCGGGCGACAGCAACTGGGCGTCGGCGCCGACCATCTCGCCACGCACGACCAGATTGGGCAGGGCGACGGCCTCCTGCACCGGCAGGTCCCAGTCGATCACCCCCACCAGGGCCTTGGCCACATAGGCCAGGATGCTGGACCCGCCGGGCGAGCCGATCGCCCCGACCAGGTTGCCCTGGCGATCCAGGATCAACGTCGGCGTCATCGACGAGCGCGGCCGCTTGCCCGCCGCCACGGCGTTGGCCGCCGGATGGTCGCCCTGCATCGGCGTGAAGGAGAAGTCGGTCAGCTGGTTGTTCAGGAAGAACCCCCCCGCCATCCGGCCCGATCCGAAAATGCTTTCGACCGTGGTGGTCATGCTGACGGCGTTCCCCCAGGCGTCGACGACCACGAAGTGGCTGGTGCCGCCCGGCTCGGCGGTGGCGTCCGCGCCGACGGGCGGGGCGCCGGTCGGGCGGCCCGGTTCGACGGGCCCGTTCACGCTGGGAACCAGGGCGGCGCGCGCGGCGACATAGTCGGGATCCAGCAGGCCGGCGATCGGCACGCCGACGAAGTCCGTATCGCCGATGTAGCGGTCGCGGTCGGCGTACATCAGGCGCTGCAGCCGGCCGAAGGCGACCCAGGCCTCGGGGCTGTCGGGGCCCTTGTCCAGGTCCGGCGTCCGCTCGGCCATGGCCAGGAATTCCAGCACCGCCGCGCCGCTGGAGGGCGGCGGCGGCACGCACACCACATAGGCGCGATAGGGCCGGCACAGCGGATCGCGGCGCAGCGGGCGATAGGCGGAGATGTCGGCCGCGCTCAGCGCGCCCGGGCGAGGGTCTTCGGCCACCGTCGCGGCCACCGCCTGGCCCAGGGGGCCGCCATAGAGCACGCCCGGACCTTGGTCGGCCAGCATCCGCACCGTGCGGGCGTAGGCCGGGTTCTTCAGCACCTCGCCGGCCTGATAGCGGCCGCCGTCGGCCTTGGTGAAGTATTCGCTCGCCCAGCGCGTGCGGGCCTGGGGCGCGCGGCCGTTGATCATGCCGGCCAGGCGGGGGCTGACGACGAAGCCGTCGCGGGCCAGGCGCTCTGCGTCGCCGAACAGGTCGCGCCAGGCCAGCCGCCCGTGATCCTTCTGCGCCATCGCCAGCATGGCGACCGCCCCAGGCGCGCCGGTCGAGCGGCCCGACAGCACGGCGTCGATGAAGGGCAGGGGCTGGCCGTTTTCGTAGAACAGCTCCGGCGTGGCCGCGCTGGGTGCCGTCTCGCGACCGTCGTAGGCGGTGACCGCCCCGGTCGCGGCGTCGTAATGCATCAGGAAGGCGCCGCCCCCCAGGCCCGACGACTGCGGCTCGACCAGGCCCAGCACCGCCTGGATCGCCACGGCCGCGTCCACCGCCGATCCGCCGCGCCGCAGCACCGCCATGCCCGCCTCGGCCGCCAGGGGATTGGCGGCGGCGACGAAGGGGCCGCGCGCCGGCGTCGCGGCGGATGCGGCGACGGGTTTGGCCTGAGGGGGCGCGGCCGGGACGTTGGCGGCGTTGGTCTGGCACGCCGCCAACACCAGGGACAGCAGGGGCGCGGCAAGGCGGCGAAGGGGCTGGCGCATGGGAAACCGGACGCGATGACGGGAAGGATCCGTTCGACCTAGGCCGTCCCGTCCGACCCGCCAACCCCGCCCCGCAGAAAACTGTTCCGCGCCCGCTTGCATCCCCCCGCCCGAGCGGCTAAAGACGCCGCCTCGCCGCGAGGCGTGCGCACCCGTAGCTCAGCTGGATAGAGCATCAGACTACGAATCTGAGGGTCAGGAGTTCGAATCTCTTCGGGTGCGCCACTTCGGTTTTAAACCGAGAACTTCGCCAGCGGCGGCTTAACGTCCCCCATGACTAGACGCCAGAGCCCGCGCAAGCGGAGTCGGGCGCGATTTTTGGTGCTAGTCGGCCCACGGACGCGCAGATTCGCTCAACGGCTGCTGGCGCCTGCTTTTGTTTGTCAGTCGTGGGGCGGACTCTATCTATTTTTGGAGGTGTGCCAGGGGTGACGTCACCCAGCCTAACCAGCACATCGCGGACGGCGACGCCCGTGCCCCTGCATCCCCACACCTCTCCCGCTGTCAGCATTAGAACGAAGAGATTGCCGAGCGGGTGTGACGCATCGCTTTTTGCATGGATGCCTCGGGCGTCTGGCTCCTGGGGGCGTCAGGGCCTATATGGCGGTGCGATGAGCGATCATAGTCACGTCCGCCCCTGGCGCCATATCGAGCGCCGCAAGAGCCGGCAGATCCGGGTCGGATCCGTGCTCGTGGGCGGTGATGCGCCCATCAGCGTGCAGTCCATGACCAATACGCCGACGTCGGACGCGGCCGCGACGATCGACCAGATCCGCCAGCTTGAAGAGGCCGGCGCCGACATCGTGCGGGTGTCCTGCCCGGACGAGGAGTCGACGGCGGCGTTCCGCACCATCGCGCGCGAGGCCAAGGTCCCGCTGGTGGCCGACATCCACTTCCACTATCGGCGCGGCATCGAGGCGGCCGAGGCCGGCGCCGCCTGTCTGCGCATCAATCCGGGCAATATCGGCTCATCCGAACGGGTGCGCGAGGTGGTCCAGGCGGCCAAGGACCACGGTTGCTCCATGCGGATCGGCGTCAACGCCGGGTCG
>NZ_DLMO01000066.1:47970-64158 GCF_002479325.1 Brevundimonas sp. UBA7534 | reverse complement strand
CATCGACAACCGCCCGCTGAAGTTCGAGGAATGGGACGCCATGCGGCCCCAGACGGTGCACGTCAGCGCCACACCCGGCCCGTGGGAGATGGAGCGGTCCGGCGGCGTCTTCGTCGAGCAGGTCATCCGCCCCACCGGCCTGATCGACCCGCCGGTCGAGATCCGCCCGGTCTCGGGGACCACCCGCAACCAGGTCGACGACGTCATCGACGAGGTCAAGGCCACCACGGCGCGCGGCTACCGCAGCCTGGTCACCACCCTGACCAAGAAGATGGCCGAGGACCTGACCGAATACATGCACGAACAGGGGGTGCGCGTCCGCTACATGCACTCCGACGTCGACACGCTGGAGCGGATCGAGATCCTGCGCGACCTGCGGCTGGGGACGTTCGACTGCCTGATCGGCATCAACCTGCTGCGCGAGGGGCTGGACATCCCCGAATGCGGCCTGGTCGCCATCCTGGACGCGGACAAGGAGGGCTTCCTGCGCTCCGAGACCAGCCTGATCCAGACCATCGGCCGCGCCGCCCGCAACGTGGACGGCCGCGTGATCCTGTACGCCGACCGCATGACCGGCAGCATGGAACGCGCCATCTCCGAGACCGACCGGCGCCGCGAGAAGCAGCAGGCCTACAACGCCGAACACGGCATCACGCCCGAGAGCGTCAAGCGCGACATCAAGGAGATCCTGGAAAGCCCCTATGAGTCCCGCGACATCGACCGCCTGACCCGCCCCGGCGTGGCCGAACAGGCCAAGCCCTTCGTCGGCTCCAACTTCCAGGCCGCGCTGAAGGACCTGGAAGGCCGCATGCGCGAGGCCGCCAGCAACCTGGAGTTCGAGGAAGCCGCCCGCCTGCGCGACGAGATCAAGCGCATGAAGCTGATGGACCTGGAGTTCGCCAACGAAGCCCTGACCGGCGCGGGGGAAGAGGTGGACAGGTCCGCGCCGAAGAAGTGGCGCGCCCAGGCGGCGGCGGAGAAGGCGGAGGCGTTCAGGAAGGGGCGGTAGGGCGACTCCGGACGGGCCTGCTCAATCGTACCCAGAATTTGTTACAAAAATCGACTTCAAGCTGCACAGTGGGGTTGCAGCGACTATCCACGGGGGAACACTTTGAAGGCCTTTTTCGCGTATCCATCGAAACCAGCGGTGGTCGGCCAACTGATCGAGGGGGCAGTCAAATCACTGCCTATCGGGGGGCTCGAAGTCCAGACCTGGGTTTCCAATGACATCTGCGGCTTACCGCTGACAGATCCGATATTTGAAAACATCCTCAAGTCCGATGTTGTTGTGGCGGACATTACGAGGCTCAACTTCAATGTTACGTTTGAAGTCGGCTTTGCGATCGCTAACGGAAAAAAGCTCCTTCTTACAAAGCACATAGGCACTGTTAGGGACGGTCGTTCGGACCGGGTCGGCGTCTTCGATACGTTAGGTTACGTCCAATACGAAACAACGAGTGACATTATTGCAATATTAGAATCTGACGTTAGCCCTAAGACGATCAACTTCCCCAGCGTTAAAGACTCGAAGTCGCCCGTCTACATCGTAGAGCCTCCAATTCGGGATGAACTTATCACGAAGTTGGTATCTCGGGTAAAGAAGACGCGTATACGCTACCGGAGCTTCAACCCTAACGAGGACGTCAGACTTTCAGCTACCGACGCCATTCGTCACGTGTCAGAATCTTTCGGTGTAATGATCCCGATCCTCGATGAGGCATACGAGGACGCCGAGGTGCACAACCTGCGAGGAGCATTCGTGGCCGGTCTCGCTCTCGGCGCAGGCATCCCGCTGAGCTTAGTCCAACACTTCGGGGGCCCCGCCCCCTTGGATGTCAGAGACCTTGTGTCAACTATCAAGCACCCTGATGATATCAGCTCACTGGTCCAAGCCTTCGCCATTTCCGTTACAGACGCAACGGATAACTTTGTTGGTTCGCCTGCTAGAGAGGCTGGATCCCTTGAGGCGCTGAATATAGGCGACTCAACGGCTGAAAACGAGTTTGAGGGGCTTGATCATTATTTTCACAATACTGATCAATATCTTAAGGCCGAGCGGGGAGAAGTGAACCTCGTCGTGGGGCGTAAAGGTACAGGTAAGACTGCCATCTTTGGTCATCTGAGGAATCGCAAGCGTCGCGATCGGTCGAACGTGATCGTCGATCTACGGCCGGAAGGATATCAGCTCATCCGCCTGAGAGAAGAAGTGTTTGAGAAATTGACCGCTGGAGCCAAGAATCATCTGATAATGGCGTTCTGGGAATTTATACTGTATATTGAGATATGCAATAAATTGATCGAGGGAGACCGGCAACGCCACATGGCGGATGCTGATATACATAAAATCTACACGCGAATTAGATCTCGCTATGGCGATCAACTTAAATTCGAAGAAGCCGATTTTTCCGAGCGTCTTCTTATGGTTTCCGAACACATTGTCCAGGAGTATAGGTCACGATACAGCGCATCGGACGGAGTCACCTTCTCAACAGCATCTTTGACGGAGATGCTCTACAAGACGGACATCAAGGACGTCCGATCGGATGTAGTAGAATACCTGAGGCTTAAAAAATCCGCAGTTATCCTATTCGACAACTTAGATCGCGGCTGGCCAGAAAGTGGACTTACCAATGATGACATACTTGTAATTAGGTGTCTTATAGATGCTGCTCGTAAAGTTCAGCGAGATTTGCGGCAGAATGATATCGACTTTTCTTCAATAGTTTTCTTGCGAAATGATGTTTACCAGATACTAATGCGCAGAACTGCCGACTTCGGTAAGGACCTGTCGGCTCAGTTAGACTGGACAGATCCTGATCAGATCAAGGAAGTTATTCGCCTTAGAATGATTATGAACAGGTCCGATGAAGCTCAAGATTTCAATGGACTGTGGCGTCGCTACTTCGTTCCATATGTTGATGGCGTCGAATCTTCCGACTACATTCTCGATAGATCGCTTCGTCGCCCCCGCAATGTCATCAAGATGATCTACGAGTCTCGCGCTTCAGCGATCAACTTAGGTCACAAGACGATCCAAGACAGTGACGTTAAGAAAGGCGTTGAGAGATTTTCTAGGAATCTTCTCATCGAAGCAGATCGGGAGCTTACCGATATCGCTCCAAGCGCAGAAGGTATTCTCTACAATTTAATCGGTGAAAAATCCGTTCTATCTAGATGCGATCTAGAGGGCGCTCTCTTTCAAGAAAAGTATCATGATCTTGATAGAGAAACGATCATTGATAGGCTTTTGTATTTCGGGTTCTTAGGGATTAGACGAGGACGGTCTACGAAATACATATACGATGTTGGATATGACATGAACTTAATACATGCGGAAATCAGAAAGTTCTCTGACGCTGTCCGGTATGAGATCAATCCAGCATTCTACTCTGTCTTATACATCGATGAAGGATAAATGCGAGGCAGCTCCCACGTCCGCTCCCGACGCACCGCGCCGATAGTCTCCCCCGCATACCGCGCTGGAGCGCCATTAAGGACCGGAACGAAGACGCCCGGACCAAGTCCGGCGGGGCTGGGACCAGAGGTAGCGATGGCGATCGGCTTAAACCAGCTCCACCTTCAACGCCCGCCCCAGCACGTGCGCCGCGCGGCTGAGGGTGTCCAGCGTCACGTTCGACGCCTCCGGGTCCAGCACCCGGTTCAGCTGAGCGCGGCTGGTCTCCATTTCGGCGGCCATGGCGGCGCGGGTCAGGCCCTGGGCCTTCATCGCCTGCTGGAGCTGGAGGGTGATCACGCTCTTGACCGGGCACAGGGCGACTTCCTCGCGGATACCGTCCTCCTCGAGGAAGTCGTCCAGGGTGGCGAGGTCCGCCTCCTCACCCGTCGTCGTCCAGCGACCGCTCCCAGTCCTCCGTCGGGACGACCTTGCCCGAGGCCAGATGCATGTCCTGGCCCAGACGGATGCGGCGGGCGCGGTCGTCTTCCTCCACGGGGGTCAGGCCGGCGGCGGTCAGGTGGGCCTCCAGCGCGTCGATGCGGCGGTCGCAGGCGCAGCGGCGGCTGACCTGGGCGTGGTGGAACTCCTCGTTCAGGCGCGACAGGCGCTGGCGCCGGCGGTGATAGGGGATGGCGACGGGGTCGGGGTCCTTGTCCGGGTCGCGGGCCAGGCGGCGGTTGGGCAGGTCGTCGTCCATCAGGATGTCGACCACCAGCTGCAGCGGGGCGGTGTCGGGGGTCAGGGCGTTGCGGCGGGCGTCGTCGCGGCCGGCCAGCTTGCGATAGCGCTCGGCCAGGCCGGCCAGGGCGTGGGCGCGGCTCCAGTCGCCGTCGCGCATGGCCCGGCCCGAGGCCTGGGTCGCCGCGCGGGCCAGGTCGGCGGGGTCGGCGTCGGGCTCGACCGGAAAGGCGGCGTCGGAAACGGCGTCGGGGGAACCTGGGTCGGGGGAACCGGCGTCGGGGGCGCCGTCAGGACCGGCGGCGTCGGGGGCGGGCCGGTCGCGGGACCAGCCCTCGCGTCCGATGCGGCCGCGCACGGCCGAGACGGTGAGGCCATAGGCGGCGGCGACATCGGCGACGGACATGCCGGCCTGAAAGGCGCGGCGGGCCTGGGACCAGAGGGCGGCGGGGCGACGGGCGTAGGGGCGTGTGTTTTCCATCCGCCCATTATCGACCGGGCCGAAACCCAGGCGCGCCGAACGCCGATTTCCGAGGGCAAGCCCTTGGAATCGCATGAGGCGGAGCGGGGGCTGGCGGGCGCCGGCGCGCGCAATTCGGGCGTCGTGGCGGCGAGCGACCGATCCTGACGCAGGGGCGTGGCAGCGTGGGGTCATGACCTATCCGGGAACCTATTCTTCACGGGCCAAGATCCGCTCGCCCCAGACCTGGGCCGAGGTGCGGCGGGGGTGGGAGCGGGGCGAGACGGCCGCCTCCCTGGCCCGGCGCTATGACGTGGGGCTGGCCAATCTGTGGCGGCGGCGGGCGTCGGAGGGCTGGCGCCGGCTGCGGCCCGAGGACCCGACGCCCGAACCGATCGAGGGCTGGGCGCGTCACGCGGAGGCCCAGCGCCAGGCCTTCGACCAGCGGCTGCGCGATGCGCGGGACCTGGCCGAATGCCTGGTGGAGGCGATGCGGGACGAGCGGCTGAACCGGGCGCCGCACTGGCACATTCCGTGGCTGTACCACTGGCGGGCCGAGCACCTGGGGCCCGAGGCCGCCGCGCGGGACCGGGCGCGGGCGATCGAGGCCGGGCATCCGTGGGCCGAGGTCTTCTGGCGGACGGACGGCTCGCTGAAGCCGCTGGACGTGCTGGACCAGGAGATGGCGCGGCTGCATCCGGCGGAACTGAGCGAGGAACTGGGCCTGCCCGAGGGGGTGGCGGCGCCCTGAGGCCGGGGGCGCCCTGCCCCGATTTGGCCGCAAAGGGTTGTCGGCGGGGGATTTCGCTTGCTACCCCAAGGCATGGAAATCGGAACCTACATCACCCTCGGACTGTATTTTGCGCTGATGCTGGGCATCGGCGTCTATTCGTTCCGCACCAGCACCGACGACGTGTCCGGCTATGTCCTGGGCGGACGCAGGCTGGGGCCGACGGTGTCGGCGCTGTCGGCCGGCGCCTCGGACATGAGCGGCTGGATGCTGATGGGCCTGCCCGGCGCCATGTATGTGTCGGGCCTGTCGTCGGCGTGGATCGCCATCGGCCTGTTCGCCGGCGCCCTGGCCAACTATCTGATCGTGGCGCCGCGGCTGCGGGTCTATACCGAGGCGGCGCAGGACGCCCTGACCATTCCCGACTATTTCGGCAAGCGGTTCAACGACCGGTCGCGGCTGCTGCGGATCGTGTCGGCGGTGGTGATCGTGGTGTTCTTCACCCTGTACACCTCGTCGGGCATGGTGGCGGGGGGCAAGCTGTTCCAGAGCGCGTTCGGCCTGGACTACGGCTGGGGCCTGTGGCTGACCGCCGGGGTGGTGCTGGCCTATACGATGATCGGCGGCTTCATGGCCGTCAGCCTGACCGACTTCGTCCAGGGGTGCATCATGTTCGTGGCCCTGGTGCTGGTGCCGGTCGTGGCGCTGAGCCACATCGGCGGCCTGGGCGGCATGACCGAAACCGTGCGCGGGATCGATCCCGGCCTGCTGGACCTGTTCCGGGGCGTGACGGTGATCGGCGCGATCTCGGCCCTGGCCTGGGGGCTGGGCTATTTCGGACAGCCGCACATCATCGTGCGCTTCATGGCCGTGCGCTCGGTGCGCGACGTGCCCAAGATGCGCAACATCGGCATGGGCTGGATGGCGGTGACGGTGCTCGGCGCGCTGGGCACGGGCCTGGCCGGCCTGGCCTACGCCACGCGCACGGGACTGGAGATAGCGGACCCGGAGACGATCTTCATCGTGCTGGGCGACGTGCTGTTCCACCCGCTGATCACCGGCTTCCTGCTGGCGGCCATCCTGGCGGCGATTATGAGCACCATCTCATCGCAGTTGCTGGTGTCGTCCAGTTCGCTGGTCGAGGACTTCTACGCCGTCTTCCTGCGCAGGAACGCGCCGCAGAAGGAGCTGGTGACGGTCGGGCGGCTGGCGGTTCTGGCCGTGTCGCTGGCGGCGATCGGACTGGCCTACAATCCCAACAGCAATGTGCTGAGCCTGGTGTCCCAGGCCTGGGCCGGGTTCGGGGCCGCCTTCGGGCCGCTGGTGATCCTGTCGCTGACGTGGAAGCGGATGACCCGCAACGGCGCCCTGGCGGGGATGATCGTCGGCGCGGCGACGGTGCTGTTCTGGATCTACGCCCCGGTGCTGCCGGGTGGCGCGACGCTGAGCAGCGTTCTCTACGAAATGGTCCCCGGCTTCCTGCTGAGCCTGCTGGCCATCGTGGTCGTCAGCAAGCTGGACAAGGCGCCCGAGGCGGACGTGGTCGAGACCTTCGAACACGTGGAGCAGCTGCTGGCCGACGCGCGCAAGTGACGAAGGATGAGGCGGGGGCGCCGGCCCCCGCGCTTCTCGAAGAGGGTGTCAGTCCTCGTCCATCTTCAGGGCGGCGATGAAGGCTTCCTGCGGGATCTCGACCTTGCCGAACTGGCGCATCCGCTTCTTGCCGGCCTTCTGCTTTTCCAGGAGCTTCTTCTTGCGGGTGGCGTCGCCGCCGTAGCATTTGGACGTCACGTCCTTCCGCAGCGCGCGCACCGTCTCCCGCGCGATGATCTTGCCGCCGATGGCCGCCTGGATCGGGATCTGGAACAGATGCGGCGGGATCAGCTCCTTCATCTTCTCGACCATGCCGCGGCCGCGCGTCTCGGCCCGGGCGCGGTGGACCAGCATGGACAGGGCGTCCACCGGCTCGGCGTTGACCAGGATCGACATCTTGACCAGGTCGCCCTCGCGATAGTCGGTCAGTTCGTAGTCGAAGGAGGCGTAGCCCTTCGAGATCGACTTCAGCCGGTCGTAGAAGTCGAATACCACCTCGTTCAGCGGCAGCTCATAGACCACCATCGCCCGGCTGCCGACGTAGGACAGTTCCGACTGGATGCCGCGCCGGTCCTGGCACAGCTTGATGACCCCGCCCAGATATTCGTCGGGCGTCAGGATGGTGGCCTTGATCCAGGGTTCGGCGATGGACTCGATCTGCATCACGTCGGGCAGGTCGGCCGGGTTGTGCAGGTCGATCTCGGTCCCGTCGCGCTGCTTGATCTTGTAGACGACCGAGGGGGCCGTCGCGATCAGGTCCAGATTGAACTCGCGGCTGAGGCGCTCCTGGATGATCTCCAGGTGCAGCAGACCCAGGAAGCCGCAGCGGAAGCCGAAGCCCAGGGCGGCCGAGGACTCCATCTCATAGGTGAAGGAGGCGTCGTTCAGGCGCAGCTTGCCGATGGCGGCGCGCAGGTCCTCGAAGTCGGCGGCGTCGACCGGGAACAGGCCGCAGAAGACCACCGACTGGACTTCCTTGAAGCCCTTCAGTGGCTCGGCGGTCGGCTTCTTCTCGTCGGTGATGGTGTCGCCGACGGCGGCGTGGGCCACTTCCTTGATCTGGGCGGTGATGAAGCCGACCTCGCCGGGGCCGAGCTGATCGACCGGCGTGTTCTTGGGCAGGAAGACGCCGACCCGGTCGATCAGGTGGGTCGAGCCGTTGCGCATCATCTTGACCCGCATGCCGGTCTTCAGCACGCCGTCGAACACCCGCACCAGAACCACGACGCCGAGGTAGGGGTCGTACCAGGCGTCGACCAGCATGGCCTTCAACGGCGCATTGGCGTCGCCCTTGGGCGCCGGCAGGCGGGCGACCACGGCCTCCAGCACGTCCTCGATGCCCAGACCCGACTTGGCGCTGGCCAGGACGGCGTCGGAGGCGTCGATGCCGATGACGTCCTCGATCTGGGCCTTGACCCGGTCCGGCTCGGCGGCGGGCAGGTCGATCTTGTTCAGGACCGGCACGATCTCGTGGTTGTTGTCGATGGCCTGATAGACGTTGGCCAGGGTCTGGGCCTCCACCCCCTGCGAGGCGTCCACCACCAGGATCGAGCCCTCGCAGGCGGCCAGGGACCGGCTGACCTCATAGGCGAAGTCGACGTGGCCCGGGGTGTCCATCAGGTTCAGCACATAGTCCTGCCCGTCGCGCGCCTTGTAGTTCAGGCGCACGGTCTGGGCCTTGATGGTGATGCCCCGCTCCTGCTCGATCTCCATGTTGTCCAGCACCTGCTCGGACATCTCGCGCTGGGACAGGCCGCCGGTGGCCTGGATCAGGCGGTCGGAGAGGGTGGATTTCCCATGGTCGATGTGGGCGACGATGGAGAAGTTCCGGATGCGGTCGATGGGCGGCGTGGTCATGCGCGCGCCCCTATCACGCGCGCGGGCCGGGACCAAGCGGCGGGGACCGCGGCGGCCTTTCGCAACCTTCACTGCGCCACATTAAGCCTTTGCAATGAAAGCTGTGGGCGTTTGAGCGGACTTCCCGGACGCGGTATGGGACGAAACCGCACAGTCGCCTCCCCCGCCTGGTCTCAGGGACCGCAGACGCAAGGACCGTTTCCGTGTTCACCCTCTCTCGTTCGACCTTGGCCGCGACCGCGGCCTTCGGCGTGATGCTTCTTTCGGCCTGCGGCGGCCACGGTGACGAAAAGGCCTCCGAAAAGGCCGGCGCCTCGCGCCAGACCGTGACCGTGGCGACGGTCAGCCAGACGAACCTGGACCGCAAGGTCAGCGCCTCGGGCACCGTGTCCGCCTGGGAAGAGGTGCCCGTCGCGGCCGAGACCGGCGGCCTGACGGCGACCGCCCTCTATGTCGACGAGGGCTCCTATGTCCGCCAGGGTCAGCCCCTGGTGCAGATGAACGACGTGCTGCTGCGCGCGCAGCTGCAGCAGCAGCAGGCCCAGGTCCAGCTGGCCGAGGCGAACGCAGCGCGCGACGACGCCGCCCTGGACCGCGCCCAGGAGCTGAAGGAACGCGGCTTCCTGTCGCAGGCGTCGCTGGACACGGCCCTGGCCAACCAGCGCTCCTCGGCCGCCAACCTGGCCGCCGCCCGCGCCACCCTGTCGCAGACCCGCACCCAGCTGAGCCAGGCCACCATCCGCGCGCCCGTCAGCGGGCAGATCATCAGCCGCAGCGTCACCAAGGGCCAGATCATCCAGGCCGGGACGGAGCTGTTCCGCATGGTGCGCGACGGCCGCCTGGAACTGGACGCCCAGGTGCCCGAGACCGAGCTGCCGCTGATCCGCGCCGGTCAGTCGGCCGCGATCACTTCCAGCGAGGCGGGATCGACCACCGGCACGGTGCGCATAGTGACGCCAGAGGTGAACGCCGAGACGCGCCTGGGCGTGGCCCGCATCTCGCTGGCGCCGGGCAGTCAGCTGAAGCCGGGCATGTTCGCCCGCGCCAGCATCGCCGTGGGCGACCAGCCGGCGACGACGGTTCCGACCGCCTCGGTGCTGTATCGCAACAACCGCGCGGGGGTCTTCGTGCTGAGCGCGGACGGGTCGACGGTCCGCTTCCAGCCGATCGAGGTGCTGTCGCGCACCGACGCGCAGACCGCCGTCAGCGGCGTCCCGACCGGCGCGCGCGTGGTGGTCCAGGGCGCGGGCTTCCTGAACGACGGCGACCACGTGACCGTGGCCGCGGCCGGCGCGGGCCAGAGGTCCGCTCAGGCGCCCGCCCAGCCGGCCGGCAAGTAAGGACCGGCCATGAACCAGATTTCGTCCTGGGCGATCAAGAATCCCATCCCGATCATCCTGCTGTTCATCCTGCTGACGCTGGGTGGGATCACCGGCTTCGCCGGGATGCGGATCAACAACAACCCCGACATCGACTTCCCGATCGTGGCCGTCACCGCGGCCCGCCCGGGCGCGGCCCCGGCCGAGATGGAGGTCCAGGTCACGCGCCTGATCGAGGATTCGATCGCCGGCCTGTCGGGCGTGCGCCACATCTATTCCAACGTCTCGGACGGCGTGTCCTCCACGACCATCGAGTTCGAGCTGGGCACCGACACCGAGCGCGCCACCAACGACGTGCGCAACGCCATGAGCGGCGTGCGCGCCAGCCTGCCCCAGGACATGCAGGAGCCGACCGTCCAGCGCATCGACATCACCGGCGACGCCCTGATCACCTATGTGGTGCGCTCGCCCACCATGTCGCCGGAACAGATCAGCTGGTTCATCGACAACGAAGTCAGCCGCTCGCTGCTGGCGCTGGGCGGGGTCGGAGAGGTCAACCGCTCCGGCGGGGTCGACCGCGAGATGCGGGTCGAGCTGGATCCCCAGCGTCTGGCCGCCTATGGCGTGACCGCCGCCCAGGTCAGCCAGGCCCTGGTCAACGTCAACAACAACCTGCCGGGCGGCCGCGTCACCGTCGCCGGGTCCGAGCGGGCCGTGCGGACCGTGGGCGCCGCCACCTCGCTGGAGCAACTGCGCCAGACCCTGGTGCCGCTGGGCGACGGGCGGACCGTGCGCCTGGACGACCTAGGCAAGGTCGAGGACAAGTGGGGCGAGCCGCGCCGCATCGCCCGCTATGACGGCCAGGAGGCGGTGACCTTCAACTTCCTGCGCTCGCGCACCGCCAGCGAGGTCGATCTGGCCAAGCGCGTCCGCGCCGAGGTCGCCCGCATCGACGAGGCCAATCCCAACCTGACCATCCAGCAGGTGACGTCCAGCGTCCAGTATATCGAGGAGAGCTATCTGGCGTCGCTGGAGGCGCTGATCCTGGGCGCCGTGCTGGCCGTGATCGTGGTGTGGATCTTCCTGCGCGACTGGCGCGCGACCCTGATCGCCGCGACCGCCATGCCGATGTCGCTGATCCCGACCTTCGCCATCCTGGCGCCGATGGACCAGTCGCTGAACGTGGTGACGCTGCTGGCGCTGTCCCTGACCATCGGCATCCTGGTCGACGACGCCATCGTCGAGATCGAGAACATCGTGCGCCATATGCGCGATGGAAAGCCCCCCTATGACGCCGCCGTCGAGGCCGCCGACGAGATCGGCCTGGCGGTCGTGGCCACGACGGGGACCATCATCGCCGTGTTCGCGCCGGTCGGTTTCATGCCCGGCATCATCGGCCAGTTCTTCAAGGCCTTCGCCCTGGCGGCCTGCATCAGCGTCTTCTTCTCGCTGGTCGTGGCGCGGACGCTGACGCCGCTGATGGCGGCCTATATGCTGAAGCACACCAAGCACGAGGACCGCGACCCGTTCTGGATGAGCGGCTATCTGAAGGCGCTGCGCTGGTCGCTGGGCAATCGCTGGAAGGTGTTCATCCTGGGCGCCCTGTTCCTGGTGGGGTCCATCGGCCTGTCGATCGCGTCCAAGATGTCGTTCGAATTCATGTCGCCCGCCGACGAAGGCCGCGCCGCCTTCCAGATCGAGACCCCGCCGGGCACCACCCTGCGCGAGACCGACGCCATCGTGCAGCGCGTCACGGACCTGCTGGAGGCCCGGCCCGAGGTCACCTCGGTCTATGCCGCCATCGGCGGACAGGACGTGAACCAGGCCAACGTCTATGCCGACATGGTGCCCAAGGGCGACCGCGAGCTGAGCCAGCAGGCCTTCGCCCGCGTCATGGTCGACCAGATGAAGCAGATCCCCGGCGCCCGCATCCGCGCCGGCATCGCCCAGCAGGGCGGCGGCCCCGGCGACGGGACCAGCTACACCTTCTCCATCCTGGGCGATAATCCCGACACGCTGGAAGCCGCCGCCCGCGCGGTGGAGGAGCAGATGCGCGGCGTCCCCGGCCTGGCCAATGTGGTCAACACCGCCGCCATCGCCCGCCCCGAGATCGTGGTCACCCCGCGACCGGACGAGGCCGCCCTGGCCGGAGTCTCGGCCGGGTCCATCTCCCAGGCCGTGCGGGTCGCCACCATCGGCGACGTCGACCAGAACCTGCCCAAGTACAATCTGGGCGACCGCCAGATCCCGATCCGCCTGCAGCTGACCGAAGAGGCGCGCGAGGATCTGAACGTGCTGGAGAACCTGCGCGTGCCGACCGCGTCGGGAACCTCGGTCCCGCTCAGCGCCGTGGCCGATATCGAATTCGGCGCCGGCCCCGCGACCGTCAGCCGCCAGGACCGCTCGCGCATCGCCTCGATCACGGCCGAGCTGGACGGCATCACCACCGGCGCGGCCGGCCAGGCGGTGCAGCGGCTGCCCGCCGTGCAGAACCTGCCCGCCGGCGTGCGCCAGGTGCCGGCCGGCGACGCCGAGTTCATCCAGGAGATGATCACCGGCTTCGCCATCGCCTTCGTCTCGGGCATCCTGCTGATGTATGCGGTGCTGACGCTGCTGTTCAAAAGCTTCGCCTATCCGATCACCATCATGGCCGCCCTGCCCCTGGCCATCGGCGGAGCCTTCATCGCCCTGGTGATCGCCGACCGCAGCTTCTCCATGTCGGCCCTGATCGGGGTGCTGATGCTGATGGGGATCGCGGCCAAGAACTCCATCCTGCTGGTCGACTATGTCATCATCGCCGAGCAGGAGGGGATGAAGCGCTTCGACGCCATCATGGACGCCGCCCACAAGCGCGCGCGGCCGATCCTGATGACCACCTTCGCCATGGGCGCGGGCATGGTGCCCATCGCCATCGGCTGGGGCGCCGACGTGGAGTTCCGCTCGCCCATGGCGATCGCGGTGCTGGGCGGGCTGATCTCCTCGACCTTCCTGTCGCTGCTCTACATCCCGGCGATCTTCACCATCGTCGACGACATGGCCCAGTTCGCCCGCCGCAACCTGCGTCGCCTGACGGCGGGACAACGGCGGATGGACGGGGAGCGGGAGCAGCCGAGACTGGCGGAGTGAGGCCGACGCCCATCGCGGACCTTCGGGAGGTCCGCGACGGGTGGAAAGCAGAACTCAGCTGTGCATCAATGCCTGGATGGCTCGCTCGACCCGAAACCGCAGTGGAGTGCCCTCTGAGTCGAGCCTCTCCGACCTGTCGGATGCTGAGCTTGAAAAGGAAGCGGCGCGCGTAGCGAGCAGGTTGGCCACACCCTTGTCGCCGCTACTTTTGAAGCTTTTCCTGAAGCGGCGTCACGCTGTCCAAGCCGAACGGGCTCGGCGCACGGACTAAGTCCGCAACGGGTCGATTTCAGAAGCGGCCTCCCTGCCAGTAACGCGACCATGAAAAAGGGCCGGCCGGTTTTCCGGTCGGCCCTTCGTCGTTCGGCCCTGAGGTGGAGCGATCAGTATTTGACGCGCAGGGTGACGCCGTAGGTGCGCGGGGCGCCCAGGAAGGCGCTGATGCCCTGGGTGTCC
This sequence comes from Brevundimonas sp. UBA7534, assembly GCF_002479325.1. Classification (GTDB taxonomy): domain Bacteria; phylum Pseudomonadota; class Alphaproteobacteria; order Caulobacterales; family Caulobacteraceae; genus Brevundimonas. The sequence continues at coordinate 50,482 of NZ_DLMO01000066.1, read as the reverse complement.
AGCGCCTGGTTGTAATAGGTGCCGTTCGGCTGGACCGTGGACTGGAAGGCCGTGCCCTGGAGCGGCGAGTTGTAGGCGACCTGGACGTATTCCTCGTCGGTCAGGTTCTGGGCCCAGACGTCGACGGTCCAGCGCTCGTCGTCCGACCCCAGCGAGATGCGGCCGTTCACGACGGTGAAGGCGTCCTGCATCTTGAACGGGATCAGGTCCGAGCCGGTGTTGTATTCGGTCATGTACTTGGCCGACAGGGCGAAGCCGCCGCGCAGGCCGCCGCCCAGCGACCGCTCGAAGTTGACCGAGGCCGAACCCGACCATTCCGGCGCGAAGGACGGACGCGCGCCCGGCAGCAGCGACAGCTGCGGGAAGCGGCCGGGGCTGGTCAGGTCGGCGGCGGTGAAGTCGCCGTACTCCGCGTCGGTGTAGGTCAGGCCGCCCGACAGGGTCAGGCCCTCCACCGGCGTGAACCACATCATGTCGGCGTCGACGCCCTGGGTCTTCAGCTCGGGGATGGATTCCACCACGAAGGCGGTGCCCAGGAAGGTGTTGAGCTGGAAGTCCTCGAACTTCTGGTTGAAGTAGGTGGCGTTGAACAGCACCGACTTGTCGAACAGCGAGCTCTTGAAGCCCAGCTCGTAGCTGTCCACCGTCTCGGCCGGGAAGAACAGCGAGGCGTCCGGGGTGATGCCCGTCTGCACGCGGTCCATGTTGTAGCCGAAGCCCTTATAGCCGCGGGCGTAGGAGCCATAGACCATCACGCCGTCGTTGATCCGGTAGGCCGCCTTGATGGTGCCCGAGACCTCGCTGTCGTCATGGCTCTCGCTGATGGCGCGGTTGTCGTAGAGCACGTTGTTCCACGGCAGGCACTGCGGGCCGATCAGGGCGTTGGCCGCGGCCGCGCCGGCCGCCGAGCTGCCCAGCAGGCCGCCGAAGGCGCCGGCGATCAGCGACGAATTGGCCAGCACGGCCGCGCACGAGGCGCCGTTGCCGTTGACGTTGTCCTGCAAGCCCAGCAGGCGCTTGTCGTCCATGGTGTAGCGCAGGCCCAGCGTCAGCTCGAACTGATCGGTCACGCGCCAGGTGTTGTTGGTGAACAGGGCGAACGACTGGGAGGTCTGGGCGTAGTTGTCGACCACGCCCTGGCCGACGATGTTCACCGGCGCGCCGGGCAGCGGCGGCGTCAGGGCGTTGCCGGTCAGACAGCCCAGGAAATACTGCGCCCGCGCCGCCGCCGGAACCAGGCTGTAATCGCCAGAGAAGCACCCCAGCCGCGCGCCGCTGGGCGCCACGGCCCCACCCGTCTGGGCCGCCAGGCTGGAGGTCAGCAGCAGCGACAGGAAGGGATTGTAGTCCGAGCCGAAGAAGAAGCTGTCCTGACGGCCGATGTCTTCCTTGGTGGCGAAGGCGCCGACCAGCCAGTCGAACTTGTCGCTGGTGCCCGCCAGGCGGATCTCCTGGGTCAGGTTGGTCAGGTCGTAACCGTAGCTGCCGTCGTCTTCGCGATACAGGATGTCGGCGCCGGTGTAGTCGATGTCCATGCCGTTGACGGTCGACCAGTCGCGGTACGAGGTGATCGAGGTCAGGCGCGCGTTCCACGACGGGATGTCGATGTTGGCTTCCGCCGACAGGCCCATGTCCTCCATGACCTGGTTGGTGTCGCGGTTGGCGTAGGCCAGGCGCGAGAAGGGCACGCGGCCGTCGCCCCCGCCTTGCGCCGCCGTGCCGGGGCCGTTGGGCGCCGTCAGGGCGTTGATGATGGCCGCGGTCGGGCTGGAGCGGGTGACGACGCCGACGCAGCAGTATTCGTCGCGCTTGGAATAGTCGGCGATCAGGCGCACCGAGGCGTTCTCGGACGGCTGGATCAACAGCTGGCCGCGCACGGTCCAGAAGTCCTGGTTCTGGTCGTCGGTGGCGGTGCGCGGACCGTCGCCGGTGTCCACGTCATAGAAGCCGTCACGCTGTCTGGCCGCGGCGTACAGGCGGCCGGCCACGGTGTCGGTGATCGGCCCGGTGACCGAGCCGGCCACGCCCCAGGCGCCGTAGTTGCCGGCGGTCGCCTCGGCCTGGAAGCCGGGGTTGAAGGACGGCTGGGCGGTGATGATGTTGATGACGCCGGCCGAGGTGTTCTTGCCGAACAGGGTGCCCTGCGGCCCCTTCAGAACCTCGATGCGGCTGAGTTCGCCCAGGTCGCCGAAGCCCACGCCGTTGCGCGAGCGATAGACGCCGTCGATGACCACGCCGACCGAACTTTCCAGGCCGGGGTTGTCGCCCACGGTGCCGACGCCGCGGATGCGGGCGGTGGTCGAGGCTTCGGACTGGGTCGAGGTCACGGTCATGCCCGGCGTCAGAATCTGCAGATCCTTGATGTCGCGCACGCCGGCCTTTTCCAGCGCCTCTTCCGACAGGGAGGTGACCACGACGGGCACGTCCTGCAGGCTCTGTTCGCGCAGCTGGGCGGTGACGATGATGTCGTCGACCGTGGTCGGCGCTTCCTGGGCGGCGGCGGCGCCGGCGA
>NZ_DLMO01000066.1:365-47882 GCF_002479325.1 Brevundimonas sp. UBA7534 | reverse complement strand
GACCGAAGGCGGCGGCGCCGACGACGGCGGCGGACACGGTGGTCCTGAGATGGTTGATGCGGCGCATGAGGCGTCCTCCCGGCTCTAGAGGCCCGGTCGCGCGGGGCGACCGCGGCGTTTCCTTGTTCCCTTGGCGACCCGGCCCTTGCGTGGGGACGAGTTCAGTATCGCGAGGCTAAGCCCGCTTCGCGCCGCGGGACAAGCGAGCGTTGTTCGCCGCGACGATTTTTCGCCCTACTTCGCCGATCTGTGACACGGAAGAGACAGAAAATCCTGACCTTAGGTCAGTTTTTGCACGCCATGTCCCTGCAACGGCTCGACATCGGGCTCCTCGGCGGCGGGGTCGGCCTCCCGGCCGCGGCCGGCCAGGGCCAGCACCACGGCGGCGGCGACCGCCGACAGGATCGACCCGCCGATGACGCCCAGCTTGACCTCGATCTGCTCGGGCGAATCGACCGCGCCGGGGAAGGCCAGCACGCCGATGAACAGGCTCATGGTGAAGCCGACGCCGCACAGCAGCGACACGCCATAGACCTGCATCCAGCTGGCGCCGCTGGGGCGCGCGCCGATCTTGAGCGCCGAGGCCAGCCAGGCGGCGGTCAGGACGCCGGCCTGCTTGCCCAGGAACAGGCCCAGGGCGATGGCAATGACCAGGGGCGCGAACGCCTGTTCCATCGACAGGCCGGAGAAGGACACCCCGGCCTTGGCGAAGGCGAACAGCGGCAGGACCAGATAGGCGTTCCACGGGTGCAGATCGTGCATCGCCTCCTTCAGCGGGCTCTGGTGCGTCTCGCGACGGGCCTTGATCGGCACGATGGCGGCGAAGGCCACAGCGGTCAGCGAGGTGGACAGGCCCGAGATGACCGTCAGATACCAGACCGCCGCGAAGCCCAGCACCCAGAAGGGCGCCGGAATCTGGAACCGGCGGGCGGCCACGGCGCCCAGCAGCAGCATGGCCGCGGCCCACAGCAGCGGCATCCAGTTGACGCCCTCGCTGAACAGCACCGCGATCAGGGCGATGGCGCCCAAGTCGTCGACGATGGCCAGGGTCAGCAGGAAGATGCGCAGCGACGAGGGCAGGCCCTTGCCCACGAAGCCGAAGATGGCCAGGGCGAAGGCGATGTCGGTGGCCAGCGGGATGGGCCAGCCCTGGTGCGGCGCCCCGATCAGGCCGGTCAGCGCCAGATAGACCGCCGCCGGTCCCGCCATGCCGCCCAGCGCGGCCAGCACCGGCGTCGCCAGCTTCTTGGGATCGCTGAGCTCGCCGCGCAGGATCTCGTATTTGATCTCCAGACCGACAACCAGGAAGAAGATGGCCATCAGGCCTTCCTTGATCCAGTCGGAAATCGTCTCCTCCAGCCGCAGCGGCCCGATCTGGAGCACGTGATAGCTTTTCAGCCAGGTGAAATAGTCCGCCGACCAGGGCGAGTTGGCCACCAGCACCGCGGCGATCGCCGCCAGCGCCAGGGCCGAGCCGGACGCGGCCTCGGTCTTGAGGAAATCGAGCGTGAGTTTGCGCGCCACGGCGGCCTCCGGTCTTGATCTGCTGAAGCTGTCGCGGCGCCAGGTTATCGACGGGCGCCGGACCGGGTTCGCCGCCTTCCCGAGGGAGGCGACGCCGGCCTGGCCGTCCCGGCGAACGCCGTACGACCTGATCTCTGCCGGAGATAATACGGCTCCACGCTCAAGGTTCAACCGCCGGGGCGTCTTTGACGCCAGGCAAAGACGCGACGTCCGCTTGCGCCCGGCGTCCGAGCGACGCACCTAGCGACCATGCCCGTATCCCCCGCCTACCGCCCCGAACCCCGCGTCTTCGACCTGGGCCCCGACTACGCCGATGCGGTGACGGCGGCGGACTTTCCCCAGACGATCCTGCGCCTGCGCAACGACCGCGCCGCCGCCGAGGTGGGGCTGGAGACCCTGAGCGACGCCGAATGGATCGCCGCCTTCGGCCGGTTCCAGCCCCTGCCCGGCCAGCCCGGCCCCATCGCCATGCGCTATCACGGCCATCAGTTCCGCACCTACAATCCCGACCTGGGCGACGGCCGCGGCTTCCTGGCCGCCCAGCTGCGCGAAACGCCTCAAGCCGCCGCGCTCCGCGAGCGCGGCGATAGGCCAAGACTGATGGACCTGGGGACCAAGGGGTCCGGGCGGACGCCCTGGTCGCGCGGCGGCGACGGTCGGCTGACGCTGAAGGGCGGGGTGCGCGAGGCGCTGGCGGCGGCGATGCTGGAGGCCTTGGGGGTCCCGACCAGCCGCGCCCTGTCCTTGATCGAGACCGGGGAGTCGCTGGAGCGCGGCGACGAACCCTCGCCCACGCGCTCGGCCGTGCTGGTGCGGCTGTCGCACAGCCATGTCCGCTTCGGCACCTTCCAGCGCGCCGCCTATCTGGGCCGCAAGGATCAGATCGAGGCCCTGGTCGAGCACGTGCGCGCCCTCTACCACCCGCAGGTCGCGGCCGGAGACGCGCCGGGCCTGCTGGCCGCGATCGTGGACGCCTCGGCGCGGCTGACGGCGCGCTGGATCGCCGCCGGCTTCGTCCACGGGGTGTTGAACACCGACAATCTGAACGTCACGGGCGAGAGTTTCGACTACGGCCCGTGGCGGTTCCTGCCCTTCTATGATCCCGGTTTCACCGCCGCCTATTTCGACCAGACCGGCCTTTACGCCTTCGCCCGCCAGCCGGAGGCGGTGTTCTGGAACCTGACGCAGCTGGCCGGCTGCCTGAAGCTGGTCGCCGAGGGGGAGCCGCTGACGGAAGCGCTGAACGGTTTCGGCCCGACCTACATCCGGGAACTGCGGGCCGTCTTCCTGATGCGTCTGGGCGTGCTGAGCCTGGGCGAGGCGGCGGACCAGCGGCTGCTGGATGCGACCCTGGCTCTGCTGCGGGAAGGCGGGGAGGCGCTGCGGTGGGAGCCGCTGTTCTTCGACTGGTTCGGCGGCTTCGCCTCCTCGGCCCGCGCCCTGTCCGGCCCGCGCGCCAAACTCTATCAGGGGGAGGCCTTCGACACCTTTCGCTTCGCCCTGATGGCGCACGAGCCCGACCGGATAGAGCGGCTGGAGCATCCGATGTTCGCCGCGCGCGAACCCGAGGAGATGCGGATCGAGGAGGTCGAGGCGATCTGGTCCGCGATCGCCGCCGCCGACGACTGGGCGCCTTTCCAGGCCAAGCTGGCCCGCCTGGAGGCCGCACGCACGGCCTGGGGTTTCGCGACCTGAACCTTACAAAAGCTTCATCTCGTTTATCGATATTTCCCTTGCTCGATATTCGATAAATCCATATCGATTGTCGCCATGAAGCCGCGGAGGGCGGCGCGAGAGGGCTATCGGATGAAACTCGTCGGCAAATATTCCGTCGCCAGCGGCCTGCGCTGGCTCATGGGTCTCGGCAATGTCTTCGTCATGCTGGCCGCCCTGCTGATGGGGCTTTGCCTGATCGTCAGCTTTATTTCTCCGGACTTCGCCGCCGGTTTCATCGACGGGATGAGGCGCGTGGAGAGGGATCCGCAAACGGCCTTGGGCCTGGCCGAACGGCTGACCATCCTGGGCGCCTTCCTCGCCTGCGGCTTCACCTGGTGGATCATCAACCGCCTTCGCCGCATCCTGCTGGCGGTGAACCAGGGCGACGCCTTCGAGTTCGCCAACGTCGCGCGATTGCAGGCCGTTGGCCTGGGCCTGCTTGGCATTCAGCTGACCGCCCTGATGCTGTCGCTGGTGGCGCCCCATGCGATCGGCCAACCCGCCTCGGACTATCAGTTCGATCTGGGCTCGTGGCTGGGAATCCTGGTCGTCTTCATCCTGGCCGAGGTGTTCCGGCAGGGGGCGGCGATGCGCGACGAACAGCTGACCACGGTCTGAGGAGCGCCCCATGATCCTGATCCAGCTCGACCGCCTGCTGCTCGAACGCCGCATGTCCCTGACCGAACTGTCCGACCGGGTCGGCGTGACGATGGCCAACCTGTCGATCCTGAAGACCGGCAAGGCCCGCGCGGTGCGCTTCTCGACCCTGGACGCCCTATGTCGCGAACTGGAGTGTCAGCCCGGCGACCTGATCGTCCAGACGCCCGGACCGCACCCCGAAACGGAACCGTCACGCGACTGAAACAATAAGTCATCAGTTGATGTCATCAGCTGATGTCATCGCGTGATGACAAAAATCGCGAGCGTCGCTATAGGACCTCTTGCGCAGGGCGGCCGGCAATCCGATATCGCCACTGTTGCGAATTCAGGCGCTCTCACGATGACCACGACCACCCTTCCCGTTTCCTCCCCCCGGGCGCGCAGCCGCGCCGCCTACCGCAACATCGCCCTCTGGACCCTGCAGGGTTGGCTGGCGATGTTCTTCATCGCCGCCGGCTACGCCAAGCTGACGGAGTCGATGACCAATCTGATCACCCTGCTGGGGTGGCCCGCCGTCGCGCCCGAAAACCTGGTGCGCGGTCTCGGAGTGGTCGAGATCGTCCTGGCCCTCGGCGTTCTGTCCCCGCTCCTGTCCTGGCGCCTGTTCCGCCCGGTGCTGCTGACCTCGGCGGTCGGCCTGGCCGGGCTGGAGATCGCCATGCTGACCATTCACGGCCTCAGCCAGGATTTCGGCCTGGCGGCGGTCAACGCCGTCCTTCTGGCCTTCACCGTTTCGGTGCTGCTGGGTCGCCGCAAGGCCTGACCCCTCCCCCAGCCGGCGGCGCCGACAGGCCCGGAACCACCCCCCCGGTTCCGGGCCTTTTCATGCGTGAGGGAGCGGGGCGCAGACCTTACCCTTACGTGCGCGTAAAGACGCTTCCCTTTACGCGCACGTAAAGTTATGAAGGCGGCATGGCGACCGCCGACGATCATCGCACCTATTCCATCCGCCAGCTGTGCCGCGAGTTCGGCGCGACGGCGCGCGCCCTTCGCTTCTATGAGGACAAGGGCCTGCTGACGCCCGCGCGCAAGGGCCAGACCCGCGTGTACGACGCCCGCGACCGGGCCCGGCTGAAACTGATCCTGAGGGGACGCCGCATCGGCTTCACCCTGCAGGAGATCCAGGAGATGATGGATCTCTATGACCGCAAGGATCACAACGTCCACCAGATGGCCGTGGCCCTGGTCCGCCACCGCGCCCAGATCGAGGCGCTGAAACAACAGCTGGAAGACATCGAGGGCGCCATCGAGACGGCCGAGGAGGCCTGCGCCTGGATGGAGTCCAAACTGTCCGAACACCGCCCGGACCTGCTGCCGGGCGCCGAGGACTATGAGCGGCTGCTCAAGTCCCGCCTCAACCACGACCACCACCCGTTCAAAGCGAGAGCGTAATCATGGCCTACAAGGCGCCCGTCCGCGACTTCACCTTCATCCTGAACGAGGTGCTGGAGATCGACCGCTACACCAACCAGCCCGGCTTCCAGGACGTCTCGTCCGACCTGGTCGGCCAGATCCTGGAGGAAGGCGCCAAGTTCGCCGACGAGGTCATCGCCCCCATCAACAACCCCGGCGACAAGGAAGGCTGTCACTGGGCGCCGGGCGGCGTCGTGACCGGCCCCAAGGGCTGGAAGGAAGCCTACAAGGCCATGTCCGAGGCCGGCTGGATGGCGCTGGCCGCCGATCCGGAATACGGCGGCCAGGGCATGCCCAGCGTCGTCGCCTCGGCCTTCGGCCAGATGACGGCCGGCGCCTCGGCGGCCTTCTCCATGTATCCGGGCCTGACGTCGTCGGCCTACGCCGGCATCCACGCCAGCGCCTCGGACGAGATCAAGCAGAAGTACCTGCCCAAGATGGTGTCGGGCGAATGGTCGGGCACCATGAACCTGACCGAGCCCCAGTGCGGCACCGACCTGGGCATGGTCCGCACCAAGGCCGTGCGCAACGACGACGGCAGCTTCTCGATCACCGGTCAGAAGATCTGGATCTCGGCGGGCGAGCACGACTTCTCGGACAACATCATCCACACCGTCCTGGCCCGGATCGAGGGCGCGGTCCCCGGCATCAAGGGGCTGAGCCTGTTCGTGGTGCCGAAGTACCTGGTCAACGAGGACGGCTCCCTGGGTGAGCGCAACAGCCTGGAATGCGCCGGCCTGGAAGAGAAGATGGGCATCCACGGCAACGCCACCTGCGTCATGCAGTACGACGGCGCCAAGGGCTGGCTGCTGGGCGAGGAAGGCCGCGGCATGAACAACATGTTCGTGGTCATGAACGAGGCGCGCCTGGGCACCGGCCTGCAAGGGCTGGCCATCGGCACGGCCGCCTATCAGGCCGCCGTCGACTTCGCCAAGGACCGCCTGCAGGGCCGCAGCCTGACCGGACCGAAGAACCCGGACGGCCCGGCCGACCCGATCATCGTCCACCCCGACGTGCGCCGGATGCTGCTGGAGGCCCGCGCCTTCGTCGAGGGCGGACAGGCCTTCATCCTGTGGACCGCGCTCCACGCCGACCTGGAAAAGTCCGAAGACGAGGCCGTGGCGACCAAGGCCAAGGATTACATGGGCCTGCTGACCCCGGTGCTGAAGGCCTATCTGACGGACAAGGGTTTCCACGTCGCGTCCCTGGCCATGCAGGTGCACGGCGGTTCGGGCTATACCGAACACTTCCCCGCCAGCCAGTATCTGCGCGATGCGCGGATCACCATGATCTACGAAGGCGCCAACGGCATCCAGGCGCTGGACCTGGTGGGCCGCAAGCTGCCGTCGAACGGCGGCCGGGCGATCATGACCTGGTTCGGCGAGATCGACGCCTTCGTCGCCGAGAACGGGTCGAACGAGGCCATCAAGCCCTTCGTCGACGGCCTGGCCGACGCCAAGGCCAAGCTGCAGGACGGCACCATGTGGCTGATGCAGAACGGCATGGCCAACCCGGACAACGCCGGCGCCGCCTCGACCGACTATCTGAACATCTTCGGCCTGACGGCGCTGGCCTATATGTGGGCGCAGATGGCCAAGGCGGCGCAAGCCCAGATCGAGGCCGGCTCGACCGACCCCTATTACGCCACCAAGCTGCAGACCGGCCGCTACTTCGTCGAACGCATCCTGCCCGACGCCGGCGCGCACCTGAAGAAGATGAAGACCGGCGCCGAGGTGCTGATGGCCATGCCGGCGGAGGCGTTCTGAAGACTGTGACGGCCTGTCCTGTCTGCAAATGGGAACTGGATTTCGAACCGACACAGTCGTTCGAAATCTGCCCCTGCTGCGGGACACACTTTGGTTACGATGACGCCAAGGCGACACACGCCGAGCTTCGTCAGAAATGGATTGCGGCTGGCCTTCATTGGTGGTCGCAATCCACGCCAAGACCTGACGGTTGGGACGCAGAAGCCCAACTGCAATCATAGAGACAAGGGACGAAACCGATGAACGTGCTGGGCAGCCCCGACCCCGACTTCATGCGTGAAGAAGAGATCACCCTCTTCTCCGACAGCGTCGGCAAATGGATCGACCAGCATGCCCCGCTGGAGAAGGTCCAGAAGTGGATCGCGGACTCCAGCGTCCCCCGCCAGCTGTGGAACGACGCGGGCGAGGCCGGCCTGCTGGGGTTGAGCCTGCCGGAAGAGGACGGCGGCTTCGGCGGCGACTATCGCCACGAAGTCGCGCTGATGCGCCAGCTGGGCTGGAAGGGCGCGGACCACTTCGGCATCTCGCTGCACAATGCGATCGTGATGCCCTACATCTGGCATTACGGCACCGAGGAGCAGAAGCAGCGCTGGCTGCCGCGCCTGCAGTCGGGCGAACTGGTCGGCGCCATCGCCATGACCGAACCGGGCGCCGGCTCGGACCTGCAGGGCGTCAAGACCACGGCCATCAAGAGCGGCAACGGCTATGTGGTGAACGGCTCCAAGACCTTCATCACCAACGGCCAGCTGGCCAATTTCATCATCGTGGTGGCCAAGACCGACCCGGCCGAGGGCGCCAAGGGCACGTCGCTGATCGTGGTGGAAACGGACGGCGCCGAGGGCTTCGAGCGCGGCCGCAACCTGCACAAGATCGGCATGGAGGCCAACGACACCTCCGAACTGTTCTTCAATGACGTGAAGGTCCCCGGCGACAACATCATCGGCGGGACCGAGGGCCAGGGCTTCGTCCAGCTGATGCAGCAGCTGCCGCAGGAACGGCTGAACATCGCCGTCCAGGGCGTCGCCGCCGCCGAGCGCGGGCTTGAGGCGACCCTGGCCTACGTCAAGGAGCGCAAGGCGTTTGGGAAACGCGTCATCGACTTCCAGAACACCCAGTTCAAGCTGGCCGAGGTCAAGACCAAGCTGACCGTCGCCAAGGTCTTCGTCGACCACTGCATCGGCCTGCACCTGAAGGGCCAGTTGGACGCCGCCACCGCCTCCATGGCCAAATACTGGGTGACAGACATCCAGGGCGAGACCATCGACGAGATGCTCCAGCTGCACGGCGGCTATGGCTACATGAACGAATACGCCATCGCCCAGCTGTACAAGGACGCCCGCGTCCAACGCATCTACGGCGGCACGAATGAGATCATGAAGCTGCTGATCGCGCGGACGCTGTGACAGCCCGCTTGCGCGAATGTACAGAAATCTGTACATTCGCGCCATGAACGCGATGTCCGTCACCGAACTCCGCAAGAACCTCGCCTCGGCCATCGACCGGGTGACGGCGGATCATGACTACACCATCATCACGCGCGAAGGCGGGAAGCCGGCTGCGGTGCTGATGTCCTTGGAGGACTTCGCGTCCTGGCAGGAAACCGAGTATCTGCTGCGCAGCCCGGCGAACGCCGCGCGGTTGCGTGAGGCGATCTCCGAACTCCATGCGGGCGGCGGTCAGGTTCGCGAACTGATCGAAGAATGAAGCTGACCTTCCAGACCTACGGGTGGGAGGATTACCTTCACTGGCAAGATCATGATCGAAAGATGCTGCGAAAGCTCAATCGGCTGATCATGGAATGCCAGCGGACGCCTTTTTCCGGGACTGGAAAGCCAGAACCGTTGAAGGGCGATTTTGCGGGATGGTGGTCGCGGCGCATCGACCAGGAACATCGCCTCGTCTATCGCGTGACCGACGATGCGCTTTTGATCGCCCAATGCCGCTACCATTACGACCGATGATCCGCCTTCACGTTACATCGCCGCTCGCCGCCGCCGCTCCCGTCGCGCCCACGCTGGACCAGTCGCGCTATCTGACTCAGGTCATGCGGCTGAAGGCCGGGGACGATCTGCTGGCGTTCAACGGGCGCGATGGGGAGTGGCGCTGCACCGTCGCGGAAGTGCTGAAGAAGGGCGTGATCCTGCGCGCCGAGGAACAGGTGCGACCCCAGACCTTCGGTCCCGACCTGGAGCTGATCGTCGCGGTGGTGAAGAAGGCGCGGGTCGAGACCATCGTGGAGAAGGCCGCCGAACTTGGCGCGCGCCGGGTGCGGTTGGTCCTGACGAAACGCACCAACGCCGACCGCATCCGCCTGGACCGGCTGGACGCCATCGCCGAGGAAGCCGCCGAACAGACCGGGCGGATGGACGTGCCCGCCGTCGATGATCCGATCAGGCTGGACGCCCTGCTGGACGGCTGGGAAGCCGGGCGGCGGCTGATGTTCTGCGACGAGACCGGCGGGGCGCCGGCGGTGGCGGCGCTGACGGCGGCCGGCCCGGGCCCCTGGTCCATTCTCATTGGGCCGGAGGGCGGCTTCTCGCCGGAAGAGGGCGAGCGGCTGCGATCCCTGCCCTTCACCACCGCCGTCTCGCTGGGCCCGCGCATCCTGCGCGCCGACACCGCCGCCATCGCCGCCATGACCCTGTGGCAGGCGGCGCTGGGCGATTGGGAACGATAAGTGTCGCTGATGCTCTTGAGCAGGGACTGAACCTCGCCCATCTAGCCGCGACAGACGGTCGCTGATGCGCCGCAGGGGACTGACGCATGACCGACAACGCGCCGCTGAGCCGGGACGCCCTGATCGAGGCCATGTCCAAGGGGATCAAGCCCCGCGACCAATGGCGCATCGGCGCCGAGCACGAGAAGTTCGGCTTCGACAAGACCACCCTGGCCCGCCCCGCATATGACGGTCCCGGCGGCATCCGCGCCATGCTGGAAGGCCTGCAACGGTTCGGCTGGTCCCCGGTGGAGGAAAACGGCATCCTGATCGGGCTGGAGCGCCGGAACGCCGAGGGCTTCGTCGCCTCGGTCAGCCTGGAGCCCGGCGGCCAGTTCGAACTGTCGGGCGCGCCGCTTCTGACCATCCACGACATCTGCAACGAGACCGGCCAGCACCTGATGGAGGTCAAGCAGGTGGCCGACCAGATCGGCGTGGGCTTCCTGGGGGCCGGCTTCGATCCGCTGTGGCCCCGCGCCGACATCCCGGTGATGCCCAAGGGCCGATACGACATCATGCGCGCCTATATGCCCAAGGTCGGGACGCTGGGCCTGGACATGATGCTGCGCACCTGCACCATCCAGGCGAACCTGGACTTCGATTCCGAAGCGGACATGGTGGCCAAGTTCCGCACCTCTCTGGCGCTGCAGCCGATCGCCACCGCCCTGTTCGCCAACAGCCCCTTCACCGAGGGCCGCCCGAACGGTTTCCTGTCGGCGCGCGCCAACGTCTGGACCGACACCGACGCCGACCGCACCGGCATGCTGGATTTCGTCTTCCAGGACGGCTTCGGCTTCGAGCGCTATGCCGACTATGCGCTGGATACGCCGATGTACTTCGCCAAGCGCGACGGGAAATACGTCGACGCCTCGGGGCAGTCGTTCCGCGATTTCCAGGCGGGGAAGCTGCCCGCCCTGCCCGGCCAGTATCCGACGATCAAGGACTGGAACGACCATCTGACGACGCTTTTCCCGGAGGTGCGGCTGAAGGCCTATCTGGAGATGCGCGGCGCCGACGGCGGGCCGTGGAGCCGCATCTGCGCCCTGCCCGCCCTGTGGGCCGGCGTGCTGTACGATGCGCCGTCGCTGGCCGCGGCCTGGGACCTGGTCAAGGGCTGGGACATCGCCGACCACGAACGCCTGCGCCGCGACGTGACGCGCCTGGGCCTGAAGGCCGAAGTGGCGGGCCGTTCGGTGCGGGACGTCGCCGTCGATCTGGTCGTCATCGCCCGCCAGGGCCTGAAGAACCGCGCCAAGTTCTCGGGCGGCATGGTGGACGAGCGCGGCTATCTGGCGGAACTGGAGGACATCGCCGACAGCGGGATCACGCCCGCCGAGCGTCTGCTGGACCTCTATCACGGCCCCTGGCAGGGCGACGTGAAGCGGATGTACGCCGACTTCGCCTATTGATCCTGTGTGCTCTTTCGACGGAGCGCTCTGCTAGCGCCTCGCCTGACAACGGGAAGAGGGTGATTTCAGACTATTCACACTGTCTTTCTCGCGGCCCGCGTCTGAAACCTCGCCGCCATTGACAAACTTTGCCAAAAGCCCACTCTTCAAGGGAGGAGGCGACCATGGCGACGATGAATATCTCCCTGCCCGACCCGATGAAGGCCTGGGTCGAGGAACAGGCGAAATCCGGCCGCTACGCCAACACCTCGGACGTCGTCCGCGACCTGATCCGCCGCGAACAGGTCAAGGCCGACAAGATCGCCAACATGCAGCGGCTGATCGACGAGGGCCGAGCCAGCGGCGTCAGCGACAGGACTATGGCCGATATTCGCGCCGAAGCTCTTTCCCTTATCGCTGAGAGGCGCAAGACGGGATGAGCCGCTATCGGCTGTCCGTCGCGGCCAGCGAGGATCTCATCGCCATCTACATACAGAGCCACGACCAGTTCGGTCCGCGACAGGCCGATCGTTATCAGGACGAACTGGAAGCCCTGCTTAACCGACTGGCGGCATCGCCCGGCATCGCCCGGCTGCGCGCCGACTACGACCCGCCCATTCGGGTCTTCACCTTCAAGGCTCATGTAGTCATCTATGACGAAGAGCCGGGAGGCGTCCTGATCCAGCGCGTCCGACACGGGCACGAAGACTGGCAGACCGATCCGCAAGGCGACGGCGACGAACGGAGCGAACCATGACGCACTCCATCCACATCGGCGTCGGCGGCTGGACCTATGAGCCGTGGCGCGGGGTCTTCTATCCCGACGGCCTGGTCCAGAAGCGCGAGCTGGAATACGCCGCCTCCAAGCTGACCTCGATCGAGATCAACGGCACCTACTATTCGACCTTCAAGCCCGACAGTTGGCGGAAGTGGCGCGACGAGACACCCGACGGCTTCGTCTTCTCGGTCAAGGCCAGCCGCTACTGCACCAATCGCAAAATCCTGTCCGAGGGCGGCGAGAGCTTCGAGCGCTTCCTGTCCCAGGGCCTGACCGAGCTGGGCGACAAGCTGGGACCGATCAACTGGCAGTTCATGGGGACCAAGAAGTTCGATCCCGAGGATTTCGAGAGCTTTCTGAAGCTGCTGCCGAAGGAGAAGGACGGCGTGCGGCTGCGCCATGCGCTGGAGGTGCGCAACCCGACGTTCGCCACTGAGCAGTTCTACGATCTGGCCCGCAAATACGGCGCCGCCATCGTCTATGCGGTCGACGACGAGGAGCCGACCTGGCCCCAGATCGACGAGGACACCGCCGACTTCACCTATGCGCGGTTGATGTCCAGCCGCGAGGACGAACCGACCGGCATGACCGGCGCCGAATTGGACGCCGTGGCGAAGCAGGCCAGGGCCTGGGCGAAACGCGGCGACGTCTTCGCCTATTTCATTTCGGGGGCGAAGGTGCGGAACCCGGCGGCGGCCCAGGCGCTGATCGCCAAGCTGAAATGACCGCCCGCGCCTTGCGGGCGAGGACGGCCCGCCTCATCTGAGGTGCTCGCCGCAAAGCCCAAGGACCTATCCATGACGATCGCCACCCGCGCCTTCGCCGCGACCGCCGCCGACAAGCCGTTGTCGCCTTACAGCTTCGAGCGGCGCGATCCGGGCCCGGACGACGTGCTGATCGACATCAAATACTGCGGCGTCTGCCATTCCGACATCCACATGGCGCGCAGCGAAACCGGGCCGGCGACCTATCCCCTGGTGCCGGGCCACGAGATCGCGGGCGTGGTGAAGGCGGTCGGGTCGAACGTCACCCGCTTCAAGGAAGGCGACCGCGTCGGCGTCGGCTGCATGGTCGACAGCTGCCGCACCTGCCCCTCGTGCCAGGAGGGGCTGGAGCAGTATTGCGTGCCCGGCTTCACAGGCACCTACGGCGGCAAGGACAGGAAGGGCGGCACGCCCGAGCCGATCACCCAGGGCGGCTATTCCGACCACATCACGGTGGACCAGCATTTCGTCCTGTCGATCCCGGACAGCCTGCCGCTGGACGCCGCCGCGCCCCTGCTGTGCGCGGGGATCACCACCTATTCGCCGCTGAAGGAATGGGAGATCGGGCCGGGATCGAAGGTCGCCGTGATCGGCCTGGGCGGCCTGGGACACATGGCGGTCAAGCTGGCGGCGGCCATGGGCGCGGAGGTGACGGTGCTGTCCACCTCCGACCGCAAGAAGGCCGACGCCGAGCGGATGGGCGCCAGGCATTTCCTGATCAACTCCGACAAGGCGGCGATGAAGGCGGCGGCGGAAAGCTTCGACCTGATCATCAACACCGTGTCGGCGACGCACGAGGTCGCCAGCCATATCCAGCTGCTGGCCCGCGACGGGACGATGGTGATGCTGGGCCTGACCACCGAGGGCCTGCCGGTCTACGCCGTTCCGCTGCTGTGGCGTCGTCGCCGCATCGCCGGCTCGCTGATCGGCGGGATCAAGGAGACCCAGGAGATGCTCGATTTCTGCGCCGAGCACGGCATCACTTGCGAAATCGAGACCATCGCGCCGGACCAGATCAACGAGGCCTATGAGCGGATGCTGAAATCCGACGTGCGCTATCGCTTTGTCATCGACATGGCGCGGATGGACGCCTGAAACTTTCCCTGACGTCGGATTCGCGCCTTGCGCGCGCCGCCACGGTCGTTAATCGTGAGCCACGACAAGGCCTTGCAAGGGCCGAAGACAGGGACAGGAGACGATCATGGCGCGCGTCGCATTCGTGACCGGCGGCACCCGGGGCATCGGCAAGGCCATCGTCCAGCGGTTGAACGAGGACGGCATCCGCGTCGCCGCAGGCTATTCCGGCAATGACGAGGCGGCCAACGCGACCGCCAAGGCGCTGGGCACCATGGTCGTCAAGGGCAACGTCGGCAGCTTCGAGGACTGCGCCCGCGCGGTGGCCGAGGTCGAGGCCGAACTGGGCCCCATCGACATTCTGGTCAACAACGCCGGCATCACCCGCGACGGCTTCTTCCACAAGATGAGCCACGACCAGTGGTCCGACGTGATCCGGGTGAACATGGACAGCGTGTTCAACATGACCCGCCAGGTCATCAACGGCATGCGCGACCGGGGCCACGGCCGCATCGTCAACATCTCCTCGATCAACGGCCAGAAGGGCCAGATCGGCCAGACCAACTATTCCGCCGCCAAGGCCGGCATGATCGGCTTCACCAAGGCCCTGGCGCTGGAGAACGCCAGGAAGGGCGTCACGGTGAACTGCATCGCGCCCGGCTACATCGACACCGAGATGGTGGGGGCGATGGATCCCAAGGTGCTGGAGGCGATCGTCGGTCAGATTCCCGTCGGTCGGTTGGGCAAGGGAGAGGAAATCGCCGACATGGTGTCCTGGCTGGTCGGCGAGCGTGCCGGATATGTCACAGGCTGTACACTGTCGTTGAACGGCGGTCAGTATCTGGTCGGTTGACGGGCCTTCGCCAAAAATCCGCCGCGCGTCGGTTTCATCCCTAGTCTCATGAAGTTGACGGACGAGGTCAGGGCGAAAAACTCGCCACGCATGACCGCGATGGCGCTCGTCGCCCTCGTGGCTGCGACCCTGTCGCTGCTGATCCTGTTCGCGCCGTCGCTGGCCGAGGCCCAGTCGCGGCGGGCCATGCCATCGACCGGCCGCTACGTCTCGGACGGCGGTCAGGCCTTCGTGCTGGACAGTTCGGGCGTCCGTCCGCTGCTGCGCTTCGACGAGTCGGCCGAGATCTGGGTGTTGCGCCCCACCCCGGCCCCGCGCGGCGACATCATCTACCGCAACGACAACGGCGACCAGATCCTGCGGGTGACGGCCGACGGGGGCATCACCCTTTACACCACGCGCACGCCCCAGGGCTCGCCGGTGTCGCGTTCGGGCACGGCCCAGCCGCTGCGCACGCCCAATCTGGGGCCGGTGCAGCTGTTCAACCTGATGGCCCGGCGCAGCAATCTGGTGTCCGAGGCGGTCGGGCGGCTGATCACCATCGACCTGGACGGCAGCCAGTCGGAGGCGCTGTGCGTCGAGGCCCTGATCGTCACCACCGACGCGGTGATCCGCATGGCCCGCAACCCCTCCACCCGTGGCGCCGTCAACCGCCTGCGCAAGATCAGCATCATCGAGGGCGGACGCGCCTCCGTCAGCTTCTCGCGCGGGGAGCTGCGCGTCATGGTCGATCCTTCGCGCGGCGTCGTCGGCCGTCCGTCCTCGGCCGTGGTGATCCGCACCATGGCGGGCGACTGAGCCTCAGCCGGGGTAGTCGTCCTTGGCCCGGCGGCGGGCGGCGAACGCCTCCGCATCACCGGCGCGCAGGAAGGGATTGAAACGCCGCTCGATCCCGATCGTCGTGGGAACCGTCGGTTCCCCCCGCTCGCGCGACTTGAAGACCGCCTCGGCGTGCGACTTCATCTCGGGACGGTCGTCCAGGCTCAAGGCGAAGCGGGCGTTGGCGGCGGTGTATTCGTGTGCGCACCAGATCACCGTCTCGTCCGGCCAGGCCGCCAGTCGCGAAAGGCTGTCCCACATCTGCTCCGGCGTCCCTTCGAACAGGCGGCCGCAGCCGAGGGCGAACAGGGTGTCGCCGACGAAGGCCAGACCGTTCGCCGCGTCGTGATAGACCACATGGCCCAGGGTGTGGCCCGGCGTGGCCACGACCTTCAGCGCCGTGTCGCCGACGCTGACCGTGTCGCCGTCCGCCACGACCCGATCCAGCGGCGCGACGCGCGCCACCTCCTCGGGGCCGACGATTTCGCACCCGGTCTCGGCCTTCAGCCGTTCGTTGCCCTCGGTGTGGTCGGGGTGCCAGTGGGTGTTCAGGATCAGGTCCAGCCGCCCCCAGCCCAGGGTTTGAAGTTCCTCCAGGATGCGCGCAGCGTCCGGCGTGTCGATCGCCGCCACGACGCCCGTGGCGCGGTCGCGCGCCAGGAAGCCGTAGTTGTCGCTGCGACAGGGAAACAGGTGCACGTCCAGGGTCATGCGCCCATCCTAGCAGCGCGGGCCCTCGCCGGCCTATAGTGTGTCCCATGCGGCGCAGCATCGACGAGCTGAGAACCTTTTACGGCGAGCCGACCGGCGTGCTGGCGCGCCGGCTGCTGGCGCGAAGGCTGGACGACGCCTGGGGCGAGGCGGCGGACTGCGACGTGCTGGGCCTGGGTTACGCCACGCCCTGGCTGGACGCCTTCGTCGGCGCGCGGCGCGTGGTCGCGGCCATGCCGGGCGGACAGGGGGTCGAGCACTGGCCCGCGGTGGGCCGCAACCGCACCCTGCTGGCCGACGAGCGGCGGCTGCCGTTCCAGGCGGGAACCTTCGATCGCATCCTGCTGGTCCATGTGCTGGAAGAGGCCGACGATCCGGGCGCCGTGCTGGCCGAGGCGGTGCGGGCCCTGGCGCCGGCGGGGCGGATCATCCTGGTCGCGGCGGCGCGCGGCGGCCTGTGGGCCCGCACCGAGAATACCCCGTTTGGCTACGGCCGTCCCTTCTCGCGCCGGCAGCTGGAGCGGCTGGTTCGGGAGGCGGGGCTGGAGCCCTCGGCCTGGTCGCAGACCCTTTATGTGCCGCCGTGGGGGCCGTTGCTGCCGCTGGCGGACGGGTTCGAGCAGGTGGGGCGGCGGATCGCCCCGGGCGCAGCGGGCCTGATCCTGCTGGAGGCGACCCGCCAGGCCTACGCCCGCATCCGGCCCAGCGGCCACGCCCAGCGCGTATCGGCGCCTGTCTTGACGCCCCAGCCGGCCGCCTCCGTTTCATCGCCCCACGTCCGAGACCCCCTGACGCGGAGTTGACCGACGCGGCGTCTGGCCCCGCGCCGCGAACCGCCCTAATGGCGATCCCATGCATCGACTGATCCTCATGCGCCACGCCCAGGCCGAGATGTCCGCCCCTTCCGGCGGCGACAAGGCGCGCCCGCTGGCGCCCCAGGGCCGAACGGAGGCCGCCGCCATGGGCCGGGCGCTGGCCGAGCGCGGGATCAAGCCTGACCTGGCGTTGGTCTCGACCGCCGCACGCACGCGCCAGACCTGGGATCTGATGCACGACGCCTTCGGCGACGTGGAGGTGCGCGACCTGTCCATGCTCTACAACGCCGGCGCCAACGTCATCCGCAGCCTGGTCGAGGGATCCGAGGAAGAGGCCGGCTGCCTGATGATTCTGGCCCATAATCCCGGGGTCCACCTGCTGGCGGTCGAATATCTGGCCGAGAGCGCGGCGTCGCCGGCGGTGCTGGACCGGCTGGCGGGCGGCTTCGCGCCCGGCTCCGCGGCGATCTTCGGCGTCGATGTCGCCGGCCGCTGCGCCTACGAGGGTTTCATCACGCCGCGGACAGGCGGCGCATGACCGAGATCGCCTACAAGATCATCGACGCGGGCGAATGGCGGCAAGCGGTCGCCGAAGGCCGCTATGAGGGGTCGGCGGTGGATCGGGCCGACGGCTATATCCACCTGTCGACCCAGGCTCAGTTGGCCGAGACGGCGCGCCGCCACTACGCCGGGCGGGACGGGCTGATGCTGCTGAGCGTGCATTTGGATCGGCTGGAGGACGCCCCGGTGTGGGAGCCGTCGCGCGGCGGCGATCTGTTCCCGCATCTCTATTCACCGCTGCCGGTCGCGGCCGTGGGCGAGGCCCGCTCCATGACCGTCGACGCCGAGGGGACCATGCGGGTCGGAGAGCCGGCATGAGCCTGATGGACGTCGGCGCCGCCCTGTTGCGTCGTTTGGACCCGGAGCAGGCCCACGTCCTGGCCCTGCGGGGCCTGGCGCTGGCGCCCCTGCCCGCCCCGGCCGCCGATGCGCCGATCCTGCGGACCCGGCTGGCGGGCCTTGACCTGCCCAATCCGGTCGGCCTGGCGGCGGGCCTGGACAAGAACGGCGAGGCGTTGCGCGGCCTGTCCCGGCTGGGCTTCGGCTTCGTCGAATGCGGCTCCGTCACGCCCCGGCCGCAACCGGGCAATCCGAAGCCGCGCCTGTTCCGCCTGGCCGAGGACCGGGCGATCATCAACCGCATGGGCTTCAACAATGCCGGGCTTGAGGCCTTCGCCGACCGGCTGGCGGCGCGGCCGACGACGGCGGTGGTCGGCGCCAATCTGGGCGCCAACAAGGAAACCGAGGACAAGGCGGCGGACTATGTCGCGGGCCTGCAGCGGCTGCGCGGCCTGGCGGACTATTTCACCGTCAACATCTCCTCGCCCAACACGCCGGGCCTGCGCGCCCTGCAGGGTCGCGCGCGGTTGGACGACCTGCTGGGCCGGATCGACGCCGCCCGCCCCCAAGGGACCATGCGGTCGCCCGTCTTCCTGAAGATCGCGCCCGACCTGGCCACCGCCGAGATCGCCATGATCGTGGAGGCCGCCCTGGCCCACCGCATCGACGCCCTGGTCGTGTCGAACACCACGCTGGAACGGCCCGCCAGCCTGCGCTCGACCCACGCCCAGGAGACCGGCGGCCTGTCGGGCGCGCCGATCCGGCCCTTCGCCGAGAAGGCCCTGATCGCGGCGGCCGAGGCGGCGCAGGGGCGGCTGCCCCTGGTCGCGGTCGGCGGGATCGACAGCGGGGCCGAAGCCTATCGCCGCATACGGCTGGGCGCGACGGCTGTGCAGGTCTATTCCGCCCTGATCTACGAAGGCCCCGGCCTGGTCGGACGGATCACGCGCGACCTGGCCGAACGACTGCGCGCGGACGGATTTTCCACCGTTTCCGAGGCCGTCGGCGCGGGCCGTTGACGGAGCGTTAGCCTCGAGCCGCCAAGATGGCCGCAAACGCGCTTCATGCGCCAACGGGGAAACGAATGTCGGACACCACGGGCGTCGACGCGGTCAGCGGCTGGACTTTCGCCGTCCGGCAACGCCGTGGCGCGATGATGCAGCGCGTCGCCGTGGGCCTGGCCAGCAGCCTGGCGGCGACGCCCTTGGTCGGCTGGCCGATCGCCCTGGCCTGGGGCGTCGCCTATATGGCCATCCAGGCGTGGGAGGCCTTCGTCTTCGGCCCCGTCAACGCCTCTTCCTCGCGGTCGATGTCGCGGGCGCGACACATCCTGGGCGGCGCGACCATGTTCGCGAACACTGGGCTCTACGGCGCGCTTTCGCTGCTGCTCTGGGTGTTCGGCGGCCCGGCGGGCGGGGTGTCGGCGGCCATCATGTTGCCGGCCGCCATGGTCTATTCGATGGTCAACGCGCCGCGCTCCCTGACCGTTCTGGCCTGCACGGTGACGCCCCAGATTCTCTACATGGCCGCCTTCCCCCTGCTGTTGATCGAACTGGGGGCGCCCCCGGCGACCGCGATCACGGCGGCGGCGGCGGTGACCATCTTCACCATCTATTGCCTGAGCGTCTGGCGCGGGCTGGCCGAGCGCGCCAGGCGCGAACAGAAGGATCGGCTGCTGGCGGAAGACCAGGCGGCGCGGCTGCGCAAGGCGCTGGACGAACAGGGCGCCTTCCTGGCCGCGATCGGCCATGACCTTCGCACCCCGATCGGGGCCATACTGAGCGGGGCGGCCGAACTGCGCGGCGGCGACGTCCAGGTGCGCCAGAACGCCGAGTTGATCACCGACGCCGGGCGGATGATGAAGTCGCTGCTGGACGACCTGCTGGACCATTCCCGCATCGAGGCGGGGCGCATGAAGATCGAGGTCAGCGATTTCGACCTGCGCGCGATGCTGGCCCAGACCATCCGCCTGTGGCGCGGGGCGGTGGAGGCCAAGGGGCTGAAGCTGCGCATCGAAGGCGCCCACAGCATTCCCGCCGGCGTGCGGGGCGACGCCATGCGTCTGCGCCAGGTGCTGAACAACCTGATGTCGAACGCGGTCAAGTTCACGGCCAGCGGCCACGTGACCCTGCGCCTGAACGCCTGGAACGAGGAGCCGTCCGGCTACGCCCTGCTGATAGAGGTGGCCGACACGGGTCCGGGAATGACGTCGGACCAGTTGGGCCGCCTGTTCAAACCGTTCGACCAGACCGCCGAGGGCGTGGGCGCCGCGCACGGCGGGTCGGGCCTGGGGCTGGCGATCAGCCGCAACCTGATCGAGTTGATGGGCGGTCGCCTGACCGCGCGAAGCGCCCCCGGCCAGGGCGCCCGCTTCACCATCTCCCTTTTCCTGCCGCGCGCCGAAAGCGTGGCGGCGGCCGCGGCGGCGCCGACCCTGGACGACAGCCGACTGGCGGTGGCGCGCGTTCTGGCCGAACGCCGCGCGCCCGAGGCCGGGCCGGCTCGTCCCGCTTCGGTCCCCCTCGACCCGGCGCCCGCTGCGCCTGAACCGGTCGAGCCCGAACCGCCGCTGAGGTCCGAGGCCGACGACGAGGATCGGCCCCTGCGCCTGCTGGTGGTCGACGACCACGACATCAACCGCCGCGCGGTGCAGCTGATCCTGCAGCCGCTGGGCTGCGACATCGTCGCCGCCGCCGACGGCCTGGCCGCGCTGGACCGGTGCCGCGAGACGGTGTTCGACGTCATCTTCATGGACGTGCGGATGCCCGAGTTGGATGGGCGCGAGACGACCCGCCGCCTGCGGGCCGAGGGCGGGCCGAACGCCGCGACGCCCGTGGTCGCCGTCACCGCCGACACCGCGCCCGAGGACATCGCCGCCTGCAAGGCCGCGGGCATGGCCTATTTCGTGCCCAAGCCGCTGACGCCGCCGGCCCTGCTCGGCGCGCTGCAGCACGTTCTGGAGGAAACCCAGGGCGGCGGAACCCAGGGCGGCGGGGCGCAGGCTGATGGAGATCAGGCCGCGGCCTGATCCCGCACGCGCGCGACCAGTCTTTCGGCGAAGGCGGCCGCGCGCATCTCGCATTCCCAGACGATCAGGACGCGCCAGCCCGCGGCCGCCAGGTCCGCGACCGCGCGGTCGTCGCGGGCGCGATTGCGCGCGATCTTGGCCAGCCAGTAGTCGGCGTTGGCCTTGGGCTTTCGCGCGCCGCGCGGGCAGTCGTGGCCGTGCCAGAAGCAGCCGTGGACGAACAGGGCCGTGCGGCGCCCCTTCATCACGACGTCGGGACGGCCGGGCAGCCCCTGGCCGCCCAGCCGATAGCCGATCCCGGCCGCGCGCAGGATGCGCCGCACCGTCCGCTCCGGCCCGGTGTCGCGCCCCTTCACGCGCCGCATGACGGCGCTGCGCTGTTCCGGGCTGAAGACGTCGGTGGTCATGGTTGGGCGGTCCGGCCTGCCGCTTCGACCACCGACGCAGCGGTCAGAGCTGGGCGATCAGGTGCTCGGCCGAGGACACCTTGAACTCGCCGCCTTGCTCGATGTTCAGCTGGGTGACGGTCCCGTCCTTGACCAGCATGGAATAGCGCTGCGAACGCTCGCCCAGGCCGAAGCCCGAGCCGTCCAGCACCAGGCCCAGGGCGCGGGTCAGCTCGCCGTTGCCGTCGGCCAGCATGACGATGGACTCGTCCTCGATGCCCTGGCTGTCGGCCCAGGCCTTCATCACGAAGGCGTCGTTCACCGAGATGCAAGCGACCGTATCGACGCCCTTGGCGCGGATGTCCTGCAGGTGGTCCTTGAAGCCTGGCAGATGGCGCGCCGAGCACGTCGGGGTGAAGGCGCCGGGCACGGCGAACAGGGCCACGGTCTTGCCGTTGAAGATCTCGGCAGTGGAGACGGGCTTGGGACCGTCGGCGGTCGCCTGGGCCAGGGTCGCGGCGGGAATGCGATCGCCGATCTGAATGGTCATGGAAGGTCTCCGCACGGGATGAGAGGAATGCCCGCGACACATAGACACGCCGGCCGGGACCGCAAGCGCCGATGCGTCTTGCGCGCGCCTCTTTCGCACCCGATGATAAGGCCATCATGACCGACGCCTCCTCCCTGACGGGCCGTCTCCTGGTCGCCATGCCCGGCATCGGCGACGCCCGGTTCGAACACGCGGTGATCCTGATCTGCGCCCACGGCGCGGACCATGCGATGGGCCTGCGGCTGGACCGCCCCGCGCCGGGCGTGGACCTGAAGACGGTGTTGGACAAGCTGGACCAGCCCGCGCCAGACCAGGCGGCGGGACGGGTCGTGCTGATGGGCGGACCGGTCGAGCGTGAGCGCGGCTTCGTGCTGCACACCGACGACTGGATGACCGGCGACGACAGCCTGCCGTTCGGCGAGGGCTTGGCCATGACCGGCACAAGAGAGGCCCTGGCGGCCATGACCGACGCCGTGTCCGGCCCGCGCCGTTCGACCCTGCTTCTGGGCTACGCCGGCTGGGGCGAGGGCCAACTGGAGGAGGAGCTGGCCGAGAACGTCTGGCTGACGGTCGACGCGGACATGGACCTGATTTTCGACGGCGAGCACGACACGAAATGGAGCCGCGCCCTGGCCCGGATGGG
The DNA here is from genome assembly GCF_002479325.1 of Brevundimonas sp. UBA7534. GTDB lineage: Bacteria > Pseudomonadota > Alphaproteobacteria > Caulobacterales > Caulobacteraceae > Brevundimonas. The sequence continues at coordinate 25,378 of NZ_DLMO01000066.1, read as the reverse complement.
CGTGGACGCGGCCATGCTGTCCAGCCAGGGCGGCCGGGCCTGACGGCCCGGCCGCGCACGGCCTAGAAGCGATAGCTCATGCCGATGCGCACATGGTGCGCGCCGAACTTGTCGTTCGACCGGATCATGTCCGTGCCGGTCGTGTTCGGGGGCAGGATGAAGGGGTTGGTGGCCGGCGCCGAACCGGGACCGACGCGGACCACCGGGCTGTCCACATCCAGCGAGGTGTAGAGGTATTCGCCGGTCACCGTCAGACCGCGCCCCAGGGCGTATTCCACCCCGCCGCCGGCCTGCCAGCCGTCGCCGTCGTAGGAATCCTGGGTGATGGTGAAGCTGTTGGCGCGGTTGCTGGTGGTGAAGGCGTTGTCGAACGTGCCATAGGCGTAGCCGCCCGTGCCGTAGATCAGAGCCGGCCCCAGGGCGTAGCCGATCCGCGCCCGCACGGCCGCCAAACTGTCCAGCTCACGCTCGAAGGTGTAGTAGGCCGGGGTCGTGGAGAAGCCCGTCACCCGGTCTTCAATGTCCGTCACACCGTATTCGGCCAGGGCGCCGACGACGAAGGCGCCGAACTGCCAGTCGTAGCCGACCCGCACCCCCGCTTCCGGCGACCCCTTGTCGCCGTCGCAGCCGTCCGCAGCCACGGAACTGTTGGCGGCGCCGTCGCAGAAGCCGGGACTGAAGGCGTCGGCGCCCGCGGCCGTGGCGACCGTCTCGCCATAGACGCCGTCAAGGTTGCGGTCGAAGCCGAGGCGTTCGTCCTTGTCGTCATTGGCCTGGCCGTAGCCGCCGAAGATTCCGATGTAGGGGCCGGTCCAGTTCGGGGTGGTCTGAGCCAGGGCGGGAGAGGCGACGAGCGCCAGCGCCAGGGCGCATGAGGCGGTCTTGATCATGGCGGGGTCCTTCTTGCCGAGCGGACAAGCGGCCCGCATCCGGCCAGAAGGCGCGCCGAACGCGCGCGTTCCCCTGCGTCCCCGCCGCTAAACGCCGCGGCATCCGATCGTCCGCTCGCTGCGTAGCGTCGCCTATCGTGTGGCCAGCGAGACCAGCAGCGCCAGCACCAGCAGCAGACACACGCCCTGCCAGAACCGCACCGGATCGCGTTCGATCAGCGACAGCGGGCGGGGCGGCGGGGCGGCGACGGCGCTGCCCGTCTCCAGAACATGGACCAGTTCCTCCACGTCCTCGAAGCGGTCGCCGGGGTCCAGGGACACCGCCCGCATGATGGCCGCTTCCAGCCAGGCGGGCATGTCCGGGCGGTGGCGGCCGGCGGGTGTCGGCGTGCGGTCGAAGCGCGGCGCGTCCTCGGGATCGACCGGGCCCCAGGGATAGGTCTTGGTGAACAGCCGGTACAGGGTCACGCCCAGGGCGAACTGGTCCGTCGCCGGCGAACCGGCCTCGCCGCGATACATCTCGGGCGCCTTGTAGCCGTTGGTGCCCGGCGCCTCGGCCTCGGCGAACTCCTCGGCCTGACGCAGGCGCGCGACGCCCAGGTCCACCAGCTTCAGCCCGCCGTTCGCCTCCAGGATCACATTGTCGGGCTTGATGTCGCGGTGGATCACCCCCGCGCGATGCAGGGCCGCCACCGCGCGCGCCAGCCGCAGGGCGATGTCGACCCCTTCGGGAATTTCGGGCGGGCCGTCGTCGGCCAGACGCGCGTGCAGGGTGCGCCCGGCGTAGAAGGGCTGGGCGATATAGAGCCGGCTCTGGCGACCGGCCTCCAGCGTCAGCACCTTGCCCACGAAGGGGCTGTCGATCCGGCGGCCGATGAAGGCCTCGCGCAGGAAGGCCAGCCGCGCGCCGCGCGCCGAAACCACGGCGGTCTTGGGAAATTTCAACGCCACCTGGCCCAGGTCGCCGGTCGTGTCGCGCGCCAGGAACAGGCGGGTGTAACGGCCGTCCGCGACCAGCCGCTGCAGCGTGAACCCGTCGACCGCCGCTCCGGCGTCGGGCGGCGGTTGCGCCGCCAGTCCCTCGGCCTCGGCGGTGATCGCCTCCCAGTCCGGCGCGCCGGTCTGGATCACATCGATGACGATGACCGTGGCGTTGTCGCGGGCCCCGACCGCCTCGACCTCGGCCAGCACCGCCCGGGCGTCGGCGTCGGGCGAGGCGCGGCGGCTCAGCAGCCGCGCCAGGGCCGCCTCGTCCAGCACGCCGTGCACACCGTCGGTGGTCAGCATCAGTCGGTCATGGGGCGCCAGGCCGAGGTGGCGCACGTCCAGCTTGACGTCCGCCTCGATTCCCACGGCGCGATAGAGGACGTGGTTCAGCCCCTCGACCGCGCGGGTATGGTCCTCGGTCAGCCGCGTCAGCACGCCGTCGCGGAAATGCCAGGCGCGGCTGTCGCCGACGTGCAGAGCCGTCGCCTCGCGCCCCCTCAGCACCAGGGCGGTGAAGGTGGTGGCGGCCGCCGTCATGGCCGGGTCGGACCGTCCCTTGGCGTGGAGCCAGCGGTTGAAGCCGCGCAGCGCCTTGATCCCGTTGGCGGCGATGCCGTTCAGCGGATTCTGGTCCAGATAGCCGTCGATGAAGCTGCGCGTGGCCAGTTCGGCCGCCGTGCGCCCGGCCTTGGAACCGGACACGCCATCGGCGACGACGGCCACGACGCCATGCTCGCGCCGCTCGATCGGCGAGCCCAGATGGACGCCGCCGAAATCCTGATTGTCCGCCTTGGGCCCCTGCATCGTGGCGAAGCCGGCGGCGATCTCCAGTCTGGCGTCGGTCAACCGCCCAATCCCCCGTCGCGCCCCGCAGCCAGCGGAGCAACGACGGGGGCCGGCGTCAAGCGGTCAAGCCTCAGCGAACGATGTCATAGACGCCGGTGATGTCGATCCGCACCGACAGTTCGCCGCCCGACACAGGGCTGGAATCCGCCGCCTGCAACGACACGGCGCGGGCGTACATCGGCATCGGCGGCTGGGGCGTATAGCCGCCGCCCTCGCTCAGGCTGCGCACGCCGCCCAGCTGGACGCCCAGCGCCTGGGCGTACAGGGCCGCCTTCTCCTGCAAGGCGCGCACGGCCAGGCGGCGCGCCTCGTTCTCGGCCGTGGTCGGGTCCTTCAGGCCGAAGCCGATGCCGTCGATCTGATTGACGCCGGCGGCCACCACGGCGTCGGCGGTCGATCCGACCTTGGACAGGTCCTCGATCCGCACCGTCACCCGGTTGACGGCCTGATAGCCGCGCAGTTTGGGCGGCTGGTTTTCCTGATAGTCGTACTGGGCCGACAGGTTCAGGCCCGAGGTCTGGACGTGACGCTCGGCGATGCCCGCGCGGCGCAGGGCGGCCATGACCTGGTTCATCCGCTCGGCGTTGGCGCGCATGGCGGCCTCGGCGGTCGGCGCCTCGGTCTGGACGCCAAAGGTGATGGTGGCCATGTCGGGCGCGGTCTTGACCTCGCCGAAGGCCGACAGGTTCAGGGAAGGGGCCGGCTGCATATGCGTCATCGCGGGAGGGGTCTGGGCCATGGCGGGCGGCGCGCCGGCGGCCAAGGCCACGGCGACCACGGCCGCGCCCGCCAGGGCGGCCGGCTTGATCAGGGCGTTCAGGGTGCGGGTCATGAAGGTCTCCGTGAAGTCGATCCGGCCGGCCGTGCGCCGTCCATGGGCGCACCTTGGCCGTTTGCGGCTGAATGAACGCCCGACGCGCCGTGTCAGGTTCCGTTCATCGGCGTGAATTCGCCGAAAGCCCGCCGCCCCTTGGCGCGGCCGCCGCCCCCTGCTAGGCGGAACCTCCTCGTCTCGGGGGCCTGTAGCTCAATGGTTAGAGCCGACCGCTCATAACGGTCTGGTTGGGGGTTCGAGTCCCTCCAGGCCTACCAGAGACTGCCGAGACCACCGGGGAGCGTCCCGGTGTCGCGGTCGCCGCCCCTCAGTGCTCCGTCCCTTCGGACTTTCGATGCTTCACGGCCCTGGCCGCGAAGGTCGGGAGGACCAGCAGGGTCAGGGCCGTGGCGGTGATCAGACCGCCGATGACGACGGTCGCCAGCGGCTTTTGAACCTCGGCCCCCGCTCCGTGGGCGAAGGCCATGGGGATGAAGCCGACAATGGCCACCAGCGCGGTGGTCAGGACCGCGCGCAGGCGGCTGGTCGCGCCTTCGATGGCCGCGGCGACCGGCGCCGCCCCCGCCGTCAGACGCTCGCGGATGGCCTGCATCAGCACCAGGCCGTTGAGGGTGGCCACCCCCGACACGGCGATGAAGCCGACCGCCGCCGAGACCGAGAACGGCATCCCCCGCAACAGGAGCGCCAACGCGCCGCCCACCAGCGCCAGGGGCACGCAGGCGAACACCAGTCCAGCCTCTGCGAACGACCCCAGCGCCATGAACAGAAGGACGCCGATCAGGATGAAGACGATCGGGACGACCAGTCCCAGGCGTTGTTCCGCCCGCTTCAGGTTCTCGAACTGGCCGCCCCAGGCAAGAGAATAGCCGGTCGGCAGCCTGACCTGTTCGTCGACGCGGGCCTGGGCCTGGGCGACGAAGCCGCCCAGATCGGTTCCGCGCACATTGGCTTGCACCACCATGCGACGGCTGCCGTCATTGCGGCTGATCTGGTTCTGCCCCTCCGCGATCTGGATGCTGGCCACGGAGGACAGCGGCACGGTGACCCCGCTGGCGGTGGTGATCGGCAGGGCCGCGAGGGCGGCCGGGTCGTTGCGCGCTGCGTCGGGCATGCGGACGACGACGTCGAACCGCCTGTCCCGCTCGAAAATCCGCCCGGCCGTCGTGCCGCCGACGGCGGTCGACACCGCGTCGGAGACGTCGCCCGCCGACAGGCCATAGTTGGCCGCCGCGAAGCGATCGACCTTGACGGTCAGGGTCGGCAGACCCGTGGCCTGCTCCACCCGGACGTCGGCCGACCCCGGCGTGGCGCGCAGAGCCGCCGCGACCTGATCGGCCGTGGCCTGGAGTTGGGTGAAATCGTCGCCATAGACCATGACGGCGAGATCGGTCCGCACGCCGGAGATCAACTCGTTGAAGCGCAGCTCGATCGGCTGGCTGAACTCGACGCTGTTGCCGAGCTGGGCGGCGGCGACCGCCTCAAGGCGACCGATCAGATCCGCCTTGGAAAGGCGGGGGTCGGGCCAGTCCTGGCGATCCTTCAGCACGATCACCGCGTCCGAGATGTTCGGCGGCATCGGATCGACAGCCGCCGCCGCCGTGCCGGTGCGCGCGAAGATGGTCTTCACCTCGGGCTGGGCCTTGATGGCGCGCTCCAGGGCCATCTGCATGGCCAGGGACTGCTCCAGGGAAGCGGACGGGACGCGCAGCGCCTGCATGGCGATGTCGCCTTCGTCGAGGGTCGGGATGAACTCCCGGCCCAAGGTGGTGAAAGCGACGCCGCCGACGACCAGGGCGCCGAGCGCTGACGCCAGGACGCCCCTGGGACGCGCGACGGCCGCCCGGATCGCCGGCTCGATCCGGCGCCGGGCATGACGCAGGATGAAGGTCTCATGCTCGCGGGCATGACCCCGCTCGTCCAGGTCCACCCTCTTGGGGTCACGGACGATCAGCGCCGTCATCGCCGGCACGAAGGTGAAGGAGAAGACGAAGGCGCCGACCAGCGCCAACATGACCGTCGCGCCCATCGGGATGAAGGTCTTGCCCTCGACCCCTTCAAGCATCAGCAGGGGCGTGAAGACGAGCAGGATGATCAGCTGCCCGAAGGCGGCCGGCTTGACCATCTGGCGGGCCGCCGCGCCCGCGATCTGCAGGCGCTCGCGACGGGTCAGGGCGTGTCCGATCTCGGCGCGCCGTCGGCTGAGCATCAGCAGGGTGTTCTCGACCACGACGACCGCCCCGTCGACCAGCAGGCCAAAGTCGAGGGCGCCCAGGCTCATCAGGTTTCCGCTGATGCCGAAGCGATTCATGCCGATGACCGCGAACAGGAAGCTGATCGGGATCATCAAGGCGGTGATCGAGGCGGCGCGGATGTTCCCCAGCAGAAGGAAGAGCACGACGATGACCAGCAGCGCGCCCTCGGTCAGGTTCCTGGCGACCGTCGCGATGGTCTTGTTCACGAGGTCGCTCCGGTTCAGCACCGGTTCGGCGACGACGCTGGGCGGAAGGCTGGACGCCACCTCGGCGAGACGGTCTTCGGCGGCCTGGGAGACGGTGCGGCTGTTGCCGCCCGCGAGCATTAGCGCCGTGCCGACGACGGCTTCGTGGCCGTCGCGGCTGGCGCCGCCCAGACGGGGGGCCTGACCGACCTCGACAGTCGCGACGTCCGCCACCCGAACGACGAGGCCGTTGCGGTTGACGACGGGGGCCTGGGCCAGGTCCTCGACGGTGGCGGCCAGGGCGTCGATCCGGACGGTCAGGGCCTCGCCGGCCCGCTGGACGTAGCCTGCGCCGGCTTGGGTGTTCGCCTGCTCCAGCGCGACCACAAGGTCGTTCAGGCTGAGGCCGTAGCTCGCCAGGCGCGCGGCGTCGGGACGGACCGCATACTCCTTGACGTAGCCGCCGTTGACATCGACGTCGGCCAGACCCTGGGCGGTCCGCATCCGCGGGGCGATGATCCAGTCCTGCACGGTGCGCAGGTAGGTTGCGCGCTGCCGCGGCGTGGTCAGCAGTTCCCCGTCCGGGGTCAGATAGGCCCCGCCGGCCTGCCAGCCGGCCTGGCCCGGCCTGGCAAGATTGTCGCTGTTGAACGGCTTGTAGTCGACCGTCCACATCAGGACTTCGCCCAGGCCTGTCGTGATCGGGGCCAGCCCCGGCTCGACGCCCTCGGGCAGGTTCTCGCGCGCCTGCGCCATCCGTTCGGCCACCTGCTGGCGGGCGAAATAGATGTCGGTCTGGTCGCTGAAGATGACCGTGACCTGGCTGAAGCCGTTGCGGCTGAGCGACCGCGTGCTTTCCAGTCCGGGTATGCCGGACATGGCGGTTTCGAGAGGATAGGTGACCTGACGCTCCATCTGCTCGGGCGCGAGGGCCGGAGCGACGGTGTTGATCTGGACCTGCCGGTTGGTGATGTCCGGCACGGCGTCGATCGGCAGCAAGGTAAGCTGGAACAGCCCCCAGGCGGAGACGAGGGCCGTGGCGAGCACCACGAACCAGCGGAAGCGCACGGACGCCTCGATGATGGCCTTGAACATGATGAACTTCCCCTAGTGGCCGTGCTCGGCCTCGCCCTTGGCCATCTCGGCCTTGAGCAGGAAGGCGTTGGTCGAGGCGATCCGTTCGGTCCCCGTCAGGCCGCGCAGGATTTCGGTGCGGCTCGAGGCCTGACGTCCGGTCAGGACCGGGGTCGCCTGGAAGCCGCCCTGAACCAGGACGAAGACGACGGTGTCGCCCTCGACCGTCTGCACGGCCTCGGTCGGCACGGTCAGACCGCTGGCCTCGGCTTCGCCGGTCACGATGGAGCCGGTCACCGCGGAGCCGGCCGGCGGCAGGCTGGCGCCCGACGGCCGCGCGCGGATCACGGTCGCGCCGCTCTCTCCGGTCCCCGCATCCGCCGCCACGCCGATGACGACGGCGTCGAACGCGCCGTTCGGCCCCGTCGCGCGAAGGGTGGAGCCGGCGCGAACGGCCGCCGCCAGGGCGGGCGGAGCGTTGAAGACAAGCTCGACACGCGCAGGGTTGGTCACCTCGGCCACGACGCCCCCCTGGGCGACGAAACCGCCGGGGCCGACCTGCACATTGGTGACGACGCCCGCGATCGGGCTGGTGACGTTGAGACGACCGGCGATGTCGGGCGCGCCGGCGGCCGCCGCGCGCGCCTGGGCCGCGCGGGCGGTGGATTGGGCGCTCAGCGCCTGGGCGTGCGACACCTCGGCCTCCCGGCGTGCGATCACGCCCTGGTCGGCCAGTTCCTCGTCGCGCCGGTGCGACTGTTCGGCGGCGACATAGACCGCCTGGGCGGCGTCCGCCTCAGCTCTCAGGCTGGCCGCGTCCCCGCTGACCAGAGATACGAGGGGCTGGCCCGCCCGAACCGATTGGCCCGGTGCGATCAAAACCCGTTCGACGCGCCCGCCGACCGAGGCCGCGACCACCGCGCGCGCGTCGACCATCGGCTCCACCCGCCCCGACAGACGCGTCTCTTGCCCGCCGCCCCTGGAGACCCCGACGACGCCGATTCCGGTCGCCTGGAGCTGCGCCGGCGTCAGGGCGACGAAGCCTTCGGCGTCCTGTGCGGCGTCCTCTCCCGCATGGTCGCCCTCGACCTGGCCGGCGTGATCGTCCCGACCTTCGGCAGCCGGCTTCTGCATCGCGAAATAGAGGCCGCCGCCGACGAGCAGCGCCAGGGCGGCGGCGGCGCCGACCCGCAGGGCGCCATTGAAATTTCTCTTGGCCATCAGAAGGCTCCTTGGAAGGGGGCGCGGCCGTCCTGGCGCGCCAGATCGATCTCGGCCCGCACCCGCGCGAGGCGAGCGTCGACGGCCGCCGTTCGGGCGTTGATCAGGGCGGTCCGTGAGGCGCGAAGCTCCAGTTGGGAGATGCGGCCGGCCTCGAAACCGATGCGGGAAAGGCGGTAGGCGTCTTCGGCCGCGTCGACCCCCGCGTCGGAGGCGCTCACTCGACTGGCCGAGGCCGCGAGTCGCGCACGCGCCGCCTCGCGATCCGCCTGGGCTTACTGACGCCGGCCGGCCAACCGCGCGTCGGCGGCGCGAAACTCGGCCTGCGCCGCTTCGATATTTCCTCGGTTCCGGTCGAACAGCGGCAGAGGCATGCTCAGGCCTAAGGTCAGGGCCGTGGCGTCTTCCATCTCGTAACGGCGGACGCCGATGCTGGCGTTGATGTAGGGCCGCGCCTGGACGCGCTCGGCGGCCATGCGACGTTCGGCCGTCTCGCGCTCGGCCTGGGCTATTCGAACCGTCGGCGCGCGCTCGGCCGATGCGGGCGCCGAGAGCGGCGTCTGGTCGAGCAGGCTGCTGCCGACGCTCGTGACGGGCGTCGGCAGCATCGCCACCGCCGTGAGCCGTGCATAGGCGGCGTCGCGCTCGGCCTGGGCTTCGTCGCGACGGGCCCGGGCGGACGCGGCTTCGCTCTCCGCCTGTATGCCGCGCATCAGCGGCTCGCGGCCCTGACCGACCAGGGCCAGGGCGGCCCGCGCGTCGGCGACGGTCAGGGTCAGGCTTTCCTCGGCCAGTTCCGCCCGTCGTTCGGCGGCCTCGGCCTCGGCGTAAACAAGCGCCAGCCTTCCGGCCGCATCGACGATGGCCAGGTCACGTTGCAAACCGGCGGTTCCCGCCTCCGCTCGCGCGACGGCGACGCGCGCGGAACGGCGGCCCCAAAGCTCCAGATTCTGGCTGACGGCGAGGGTGGTCTCGGCATTGGCCGTGCCCGAGAAGGGGCCGGTCCCGAAGGCGTTCTCGACGTCGAGCCCCACCACGGGATTGGGCCGAACGCCGGCTTGGCGCACGCGCGCCTCGGCCGCGTCGACGAGGGCGTCCGCCTCGACGGCGGCGGGCGTCTGATCGAGCTGCGCCAGCAAGACGGCGAACGAGGGAGAGGGCTCGGCCCATGCAGGGCCTCCCAGCGCAACCGCGATGGCGGCGAGCGCGCTGCCGACCGCAAGACGCGGCCGACGACGATAGGATGGCATGGTTCACTTTCCAGATGTCTGACGAGAAGGACGCGCGAAGGCGCGCAGGCTTCCGGTCAGCCTCTGGGAGGGCGTTTCAGTCCGTCGGTCCGATGCGATGCGACGACGTCGCCTCGATCAAGGTCATGACCGAGGGCGGCGTTGGCGCAGACGGGGGCGACATCAGGCGACGCCGGCTTCTCGCTGCCGGAATGATGGCAATGCCCGTGCGAGCAGACGCCGTGATCGGCGCCTTTTCCGGAATGGTCGCCGCCCGACGCAGGGTGTTCGGCGGCGTGGTGCGCCGACGGAATTTCAGGGGCGCAGGCGGCCGCATCGGCGCCAGGCCCAACCACGAAGGCGGCGATGAGCAGGGTCAGCGCCGCAACAGTTCTCGCCAAGGTCGCCATCGCCAGGGCCATGCCGCGCTACCTAGGGCCCGCCCCTCGGGATAGCAACGTGTTACATAGTCCGCCGCTGACTGCCGATCTGCGGCGGGGATTGATCAGCGTCCAAGGCGGCGCCGACCTCCGCCGCGCCTTCGATGGTCCGTTGAGACCGGCGCATGGCGCCTGATTTGTTCGGGCCGATCAGGCGCGCGGCGATCCAACCCTGGAGCGATCACGACACAGAGACGAAGCCGCCTCTTTTCGCGCGTCGGTTGGACGGGTAGAGGCTGTCGGCCTGAGCCTCGGTCGGAGACGATTCCCGCCGCGGAGGGAGTTTGACCTTGACGGGCCTTGCCGACGCCTTCCGTCGCCTAGACGGATTCTTTAGACAACTTAACCGGCTGCCCGGCCGCCTGACGCAGATGGAACGCGCGCTTGCCCGTCTGGAAGTCGATTTCGCCGAGCACAAGCGCGAAACCCGCCTGATCCTGGATGCGTTGGCGCTGCCGCCAGTCGAACAATGGAAGGGTCAACCGCCCTTCATCCCCAACGCCGCGCCGGGCGAGCGGGTGTTCGCAGGGGGTGCGTTGTGTCGCCAGGACTCCTTCCGCGCGCCGTATTTTTCCTATTGGACGGGCCGGCTGGGGGAGTCGCTGCGCTATCACCGCAAGCTGTGGGAGTTCGTGTTCATCGCCCAGGCGCTGTGGGAGCGGGGGGCGGTTCGGGCCGGCGCACGCGCGCTGGGGTTCGGCGTCGGCCTGGAGCCGCTGCCGGCCTTCTTCGCGTCGCACGATGTGGCGGTCGTGGCGACGGACCTGGCGGTGGACGGCGCCGTCGAGATGGGATGGGTCGAGACCCTTCAGCACGCCCACGGCAAGGACTCGTTGCGCCGGCCGCTGGTGTGTCCGGACGCGCTGTTCGAGCGCAACGTCTCGTTCCGGGAGTGCGACATGAACGCGGTGCCCGCCGACCTGGTGGATTTCGATTTCTGCTGGTCGGCCTGCGCGCTTGAACATCTGGGGTCGATCGAAAAGGGCCTGGCCTTCATCGAGCGGTCCGTCGAGTGCCTGAAGCCTGGCGGCTGGGCCGTGCACACGACCGAGCTCAACCTCTCGTCGGATGTCGCGACGGTGGATCATATGGAGACCGTCCTGTTCCGCAGGCGCGATCTCGAGGCGCTGGCGCAGCGGCTGGCGGCCAAGGGCCACCGTATGGCGGTCATCGACTGGAATCCCGGCGACGAGCCGCTGGATGTCTATTACGACGTGCCGCCCTACAAGCCCCAACCCCACGTCAAGGTCGCCTTCGCCGGCTTCGCCACGACGTCGATCGGCCTGATCGTTCAGCGCGGCGATCAGTAGGCGGGACGCATCGGCCGGATCTTCACCGGCCGCCGACTCATGACCACGTCGCAGCCGTTCAGATCGATCATCTGATGCGCCTCCATCGGCGTCAGCGCGGCCGTTTCCTCGATCTTCCAGAAGCGGAAGCCCTGCCCCGCCAGCCAGCCGACGAACTCGGGCATGGAAGCGCGGCACTGCATCTGGATCGCGCTCCATTCCAGGCAGACGACGACGTCCGGGTTCTGCAGCAACCGCTCGGCGCCGCGCAGGATCAGGGGCTCGGACCCTTCCGCGTCCAGCCGAATGAAGTCCGCGCGCTCGACGCCCAGGTCGTCCAGCCGCACGGATTCGACGTCGATCACCTCGGTCTCCGCGCCGATCGCGCTCTCGACGACGCGGGTGTGGCCCCCGCCGGAATGACGACGCGTGGTCACGAAGCTGAGGCGGCCCGGCGCATCCGCCGCCGCCTGGTCCAGAACGCGAACGCGTCCGTTATAGGCGTTCAGATCGACCGACCGGCGCAGCAGGCCGGCCAGGCGCGGGTTGGCTTCCAACGCGGTCACCGAACCGTCCGACCCGACGCGGCGCGCCATGGCGACGGTGTAGTAGCCCAGGTTCGCGCCGACCTCGACGACGTGATGGCCGGGGTGGACCAGTTGCAGCACCACGTGGTGGATCCACCGCTCCCAGTGACCGTGACCGATCAGGTGGGCGCTGATGTCCTCGTCCTGAGGGTCGACATACAGCAGGTGACCCGACTTCAGCCGCGTCAGGGCGGCGTCCGGCCCCAGGTAGAAGTAGCGCGTGCCCTCGGCCGCCTGGCGCAAGCTCCGGCGGAAGGCGGCGTAGTTAGATTTCCTCGCGCGCGCGAAGTCGCGCACGCCGAGATACGCCATGCGAAGTCGCTTCATCATCACTCGCCATGCCCGCATATCGGCGCCTCGCAAACAGTGTGGAGCCATCCCGACGGTTCGTCCGCCCGGGCGGCGTGATCTAGCCTCGCTGGCGGCCCAGCCAGGCCCAGGTGCGATCCAGAATGGCGGACGCCCGTGCACGGACGCCCCCGGCGGAGGCGCGGTAGTCTCGCAAGAGCCGACGATAACCCATGTTCTCGGGATCCAGCTCCACCGCGCGCGCCATGGCCGTGATCGCTTCGTCGCGTTCGCCGGCCGACCAGGAGATCAGCCCCAGCCAGCCGTTCAGGTGCGGCATGCGCTGCATCTCGGCCTCGGCCATGACTTCGCGCGCGACCGCCAAAGCCCCGGCCGGATCCTTGGCGGCGGCCAAGGCGTCGGCATAGGCGACCAGATAGATGAAGTAGCGGGAGGTCAACTCGACATTCCGGCGATGCAGGGTCAACGCCTCTTCATGCCGCCCCGCCGCCGTCAGAAGCCGCGCCAGCGTCACGCCGGCGATGGCGCTGTCGGGGTTCTGCTCGACCGCGCGGCGCGCCAGGGCGATGGCCGTCATCTGCCGCGACGCCGGCTGCCGTTCGGCCAGGTTGCACATATAGGCCGTGCTGACCCGGCGCCTTTGACGCCCCTCCCGCTGGAAGGTGCGGACGTCGGCGGTGCCCTCCAGAACGCCGAAGACCAGCGAAACCAGCAGCCCGACCTCCAGCATGTAGGTCGCCGCCGGATGGCCGCTGTACGGCAGGGCGATCTCGTCGATCTCGATGTCGCGGACGATCAGATCGCGGTGCAGGCGGTCGTCGCTGGCGGGATCATAGACCACGACCGGCCGGATGGCGGAGCTTATCGGCCCGTCCAGTTCGGCCCGCCACTTAATGCGCCGTCCATCCGCCGGCCAGCGCTTTTCGAACGGCGCCTTGGCGGGGTCGATGGAGTATTGCGGCGAAAGAGCCAGGGCGGCCTGGGCGCCGACCCTGTCGGCGAACCGAATGGCCGCATAGGCGCCCATGCTGGACCCGTAGGTCATCACCCGCGCGCCTGCGGTCGCCGCGCGCACGGTGGCCAAGGCCGCCTCCATGTCGGGATACTGGTACCAGTCCTCGCGCTGGCCCATCACGTGGATGGCCGAAACGCCGTATTGCTTCAGGAACGCCTCGCCGAAGCCTTCCCGGTCGAAGCCGTGGCCGATGCTGTAGTTGTCGAACGTCACCACCCAGCGGCTCTGATCCTGGGCCGGGACGCGGCGCGCGACCAGGTTCTCGCTGCGGAACAACTCATCCATCGTCCGCTCTTTAGCGCCGCTTTTTTCGCGCGGCGAGCGATATCGTCAGTCGGCAGAAGCGCCCTTCGCAACACCGGCCGCGACCCCTATATGCGGCCGCGAAGGAGACCCGTGATGTCCTATGTCGCCCGCGACGACCGCCCCGCCGACAAGGCCGCTCGCTACGCCGAGGTCGAGGCCGAGATCCTGGCCGTGCTGGAGGGCGAGCCGAACGTGACGGCGCGGATGGCGACGGTGTCGTCCATGCTGGCCGACGCGTTCGAGGACTTCTTCTGGACGGGCTTCTACGTCGTGGCGCCGGACGAGACGGACGAGCTGGTGGTCGGGCCCTATCAGGGCACGCTGGGCTGCCTGCGCATCGCCTTCGGCCGGGGCGTGTGCGGGACGGCGGCGGCGACGAAGACGACGCAGATCGTCGAGGACGTCCACGCCTTTCCCGGCCACATCGCCTGCGACAGCCGCTCGGCCAGCGAGATCGTCGTGCCGGTCAAGGACGCCTCGGGCGTCCTGATCGCCGTGTTCGACGTGGACGCGACGACAAAGGCCGCCTTCGACGCGACGGACGCCCAGGCGCTGGAGCGGCTGATGGGCAAGGTGTTCGCCGTCGGTTGATCGCGCGGCCGCCGGCTCTAGGATCGCGACCGAAGGAGAACGGACATGACGGATCGGGTCGTCGCCATCACGGGCGGACACGGGGCGCTGGGGCGCGCGGTGCTGGAGGCGGCGCGGGCCGCGGGGCTGAAGGTCGCGGTGATCGACCATGCGACGGGCCATTCCGCGCCCGACGGCGTGCTGGAGGTCGGCGGCGTGGACCTGACTGACCCGGCCCAGGCCAATCGCGCCGTCGCCGCCGTGATCGGCCGCTTCGGCCGGCTGGACGCCCTGCTGAACATCGCCGGCGGCTTCGTCTGGCAGACCACCGACGACGCCGACCCCGCCTGGGACCGGATGCACGCCCTGAACGTGACCACCGCCCTGAACGCCAGCCGCGCCGCCCTGCCCTATCTGAAGGGGTCGGATCAGGGGCGGATCGTCAACGTCGGCTCGGCCGCCGCGCTGAAGGCGGGCTCGGGCATGGGCGCCTATGGCGCGGCCAAGGCGGGGGTTCACGCCCTGACCCAGGCGCTGGCGGAGGAGTTGAAGGCGACCTCGGTGACGGTCAACGCCGTGCTGCCCTCGATCATCGACACCCCGGCGAACCGCAAGGACATGCCGGACGCCGACCCGGCGCAATGGGTGGCGCCCGCCGACCTGGCCGCCGTCATCCTGTTCCTGGCCTCGCCGGAAAGCCGGGCGATGACCGGCGCGCTGGTGCCGGTGACGGGACGGGTTTGAACCGCCCCTCGCAATAGATCTTCACCCTCGGGACAGACCCGAGGGTGACGGATTAGGTTAGCCCGCGATCTGGCCGAAGTCGGCGACCTGGCCCATGACGTCGCGCACCTGACCCAGCAACTTCAGCCGGTTGTCGCGGTCCTCGGCAATGTCCGAGTTGACCAGCACCGCCTCGAAGAAGGCGTCGACCGGCGCGCGCAGACCCGCCAGGGCGGACATGGCGGCGGCGAAGTCCTCCTTGTCCAGCGCCGTCTCCACCGCCGTGCGGGCGGCGCCGACGGCGAAGGCCAGGGCGACCTCCTCCTCGGGCTGGTTCGGCAGGCCGGTCCGGACCATGCCGGTCGGGACAGGCCCCTTCTTCTCCTCGGCGCGCAAGATGTTGGAGGCGCGCTTGTAGCCCGCCAGCAGGTTCGCCCCGTCGTCCGTGGCGAGGAAGGCCGCCAGAGCCTCCACCCGACGCACGATGCGGACGAGGTCGTCGTCGCCCAGCGCGAAGACGGCGGCGACGAGGTCGTGACGTTGGCCCTGGTCGCGGAGGAGGACGGTCAGGCGGTCGGCGAAGAAGGCGAGGAGATCGCGATGCCGCGACTTTCCATCCCCCACGATACCTCGGGCGTGGACGGAGTCGCCCCCAGCAGCAGTTTTGCGCGCGATCTCGCGGGCGTCGATCTGATCATCAAGTCGAGCGAAGGACGCATCAAGGAAATTGATCAGGTCAATCCGCACCCCATTTTCCAGCAGGAGCCGGATCACGCCCAGCGCCGCTCTCCGCAGCGCATAGGGGTCCTTCGATCCCGTCGGCTTCTCGTCGATGGCGAAGAAGCCGACCAGGGTGTCCAGCTTGTCGGCCAGGGCGATGGCGACCGTGACCGGCGCGGTCGGGACGGTGTCGGCCGGCCCCTGGGGCTTGTAGTGGTCGCGGACGGCGTCGGCGACGGCGTCAGGGTATCCGGCCAGGCGGGCGTAATATCCGCCCATGATCCCTTGCAGTTCCGGGAACTCGCCGACCATGCCGCTGGCCAGGTCGGCCTTGGCCAGGCGGGCGGCCTGTTCGGCCTGGTCCGGATCGGCGCCCACCAGGGGAGCGATCTCGCGGGCCAGGGCGGCGATGCGTTCGACCCGTTCGGCCATCGTGCCCAGCTTGGCGTGGAAGGTGACGCCTTCCAGCTTCTTCAGCCAGGCGTCGAAGCCGACCTTCTGGTCCTCGTCCCAGAAGAAGCGGGCGTCGTTCAGGCGGGCGGACAGGACGCGGCTGTTGCCGGCCGCCAGGGCCTTGCCGCCGTCGGTCGCCTCGACATTGGCCACCACGACGAAGTTGGGCGCCAGACCCTCCGTGGCCGGATCCCGCACGGCGAAATACTTCTGGTGCACCTTCATCGACAGGCGCACCACCTCGGGCGGCAACGACAGGAACTGCGGGTCCATGTCGCCCAGGATCGGCGTCGGCCATTCGGCCAGGCCCGCCACCTCGTCCAGCAGGCCGTCGTCGTCCACCAGGGTCAGCCCCTGCGCGGCGCAGGCGGCCTTGGCCTGTTCCAGAATGCGAAGCTTGCGGTCGGCGACGTCCAGCAGGACGTGCTCGCGCTCCAGCTTCTGGCGATAGTCGACAAAGTCGCTGACGGCGAAAGGCGCGCCGGAGCCCAGGAAACGGTGGCCCTCGGTGACCGCATCGGACGCAATGCCGTCGATCTCGAACGGAACGACCGCGCCGTCGAAGACGCACAGGATGCGCTTGATCGGCCGCACCCAGCGCAGCGTCCCCGTCCCCCAGCGCATCGACTTGGGCCAGGGGAAGGTCCGCACGATCTGGTCGACCATCTCGGGGATCAGGTCGGGGGTGGCGCGGCCCTGGCTGCTGATGACGGCGAAAAGGACGCCGTCTCGCTCAACCAGCTGTTCGCGCGTCAGGCCGGTCTTGCGCAGAAAGCCCTCCAGCGCCTGGGGCGGGGCGGAGGTCTTGGGTCCCTTCACCTCTTCGGACCGGTCGGGCGTGGCGGCGGGCAGGCCGTCGACCACCAGGGTCAGGCGGCGCGGCCCGGCGTAGGTCGTCAGCGCGTCCCAGCTCAGACCGGCGGCCTTCAGCCGCTCGGACGCCATCCGCTCCAGGTCGCGCGCGGCGCCCTGCTGCATGCGGGCGGGGATTTCTTCGGAGAAGATTTCAAGGAGGAGCTGGGGCATCAGGCGGTTTTCCGCTCTTGTTCGACGTAGGCGAGGGCGCAGGCTTTGCAGAGTTCGCGGATGCGGCCGATGTAACTCTGGCGCTCGGCGACGGCGATGGCGCCGCGGGCGTCCATCAGGTTGAACAGGTGGCTGGCCTTCAGCACCTGGTCATAGGCGGGCAGGACCAGCGGCTGGCCCTGCGGCCCGGTCATGGCCAGCAGACGCGAAACCTCGGCGACCATGTCCTCGAACCGGCGCTTCAGCCCGTCGACGTCATAGCCGTGGAAGTTGGCTTCCGACTGCTGGCGCTCGTTCTCCAGGAAGACCTCGCCATAGGTCAGGCCGTCCTTGTTGAACTTCAGGTCATAGACGTTGTCGACGCCCTGGACATACATGGCCAAGCGCTCAAGGCCATAGGTCAGCTCGCCCGACACCACGTCCACCTCGATGCCGCCGACGCCCTGAAAATAGGTGAACTGCGTCACCTCCATCCCGTCGCACCAGACCTCCCAGCCCAGGCCCCAGGCCCCGACGGTCGGGTTCTCCCAATCGTCCTCGACGAAGCGAATGTCGTGCAGTTTCGGATCGATCCCGATGGCCGCCAGCGACCCCAGATAGAGCGCCTGGAGGTCGTCCGGGTTCGGCTTCAGAATGACTTGATACTGGTAATAGTGCTGAAGCCGGTTGGGGTTCTCGCCATAGCGGCCGTCGCCGGGGCGGCGGCTGGGCTGGACGTAGGCGGCCTTCCACGGCTTGCTGCCCAGGGCCCGCAGAACGGTCGCCGGGTGCAGGGTGCCGGCCCCGACCTCGATGTCGTACGGCTGCAGGATGGCGCAGCCCTGGTCGCCCCAGTAGCGGTGCAGCGTCAGGATCAGGTCCTGAAACGCGAGCGGTTCAGTCGAAGCGGTCAAGGCAGGCTCGGGGAAGGCTCAGAAAAAAGACGGCGGACCATAGGGCCCGCCGCCTTCCGCTTCAACTCGCCCCGACAGGGGGCGAAGGCCGTCCGACGCCTTATTGCGGGGTCGGGTCGCCTTCCTGTTCGCCGTCGACCGCATCAGGGGTCTGGACCGGCGGGGTGGCCGAAGGATTCACGGCCGGGTCGGCGGGGTTGTCCATCTGGCCGTCGGTCGGGTTGGCGACCGGCGGGGAAGCGACCGTCGTGGTGGTCGCGGCCGGCTGGCCGTTCGGGGCCGTCATGCCCGGCTCGGCCGGCGTGGTGGTCTCGGTCGTGGCCGCAGCCGCATCGTCGCCGGAAGCGTCGGTCGCCTCGGTCGCGGTCGCGCTTTCCTCGTCGCCCATGGCGGCCATCGACTGGGCCGGGTTCAGCACCTTGTCGATGGGGAAGACCGCGCCGTTGGAGGCGTCAAGCTCTGCG
The DNA here is from genome assembly GCF_002479325.1 of Brevundimonas sp. UBA7534. GTDB lineage: Bacteria > Pseudomonadota > Alphaproteobacteria > Caulobacterales > Caulobacteraceae > Brevundimonas. The sequence goes on along the minus strand of NZ_DLMO01000066.1, from coordinate 7,064 downwards.
CTGACGACCGTGGCGCCGTCGGCCCTGATCGCGTCGCCGGTGCCGTCCAGCAGGATCTGCGCCTCGGACGCGGTCGGCACGCCGCCCTTGCGACCTTCGATCTGGTCGGGCGTCACGTCGGCGACGATCACGTGATACAGCAGCACCTGACGCAGTTCATTGGCGTTGGCCGGATCCATCAGACGGGTGCGCTCGGCTTCCGGCAGGGCGGCGAACGCCGCGTCGGTCGGGGCGAAGATGGAGATGGCCGGACGCGTCGACAGCGTCTCGGTCAGCTGCGCCTGGTCCAAGGCGCCGAGCAGGGTCGAGAACTGGCCGCTGGAGCGCAGCACGTCCACGACAGTCTCGCCGGCGGCGGGGGTTTCGGTCTCGGCCGTGGTCATGGCCTGAGGGGCGGCTTGGGGCGCGGCCTCGGCCGGGGCGGGCATGGTCGACGGCGCGCTGGCGGTCGCGGCGTCCGGAACCGTGGTCTGGGCCGGAGGCGTGGCCTCCTGGGCCAGGGCGGGCGCGGCCATCAGGGTGGCGACGGCGGTGGCGGCAAGCAGTTTGGTGCGAAGCATGGCGGTTTCCTCTTTGCGTTGTGGGATCGCGCTAGGGGAGACGGCGATCCGTTCCCGTGTTCGGAACTGGCTGGCAAAGTCGAAAACCGGCGCTACGGTTCCGCGAAAGTGAAACAATCGGAAACTTTCGTGATGATCTTGACGAAAGCTCGGCCATACAGGGGCGGGGGCGCCGATTACGCCGGATTGTCGCCCGAAAGCTGCACGTTTGCTTGCGCCCCTTGCAGACGACATGCGCGCACCCACCACTCGGGCCGATGGGCCGCCAGGGCCTCACCCGCCGCGCGCGCGGCCGCGTCATCGGCATAGAGACCGAACACCGTCGCGCCCGAGCCCGACATGCGCGTCAGCAACACGCCTTGGCTGGCCGCGACGGCGGCCAGGGCCTCGCCGATGGCGGGCGCCAGCGACAGGGCCGGCGCCTCCAGGTCGTTGCGCTGGCGCGACAGCCAGGCCGCCACGCCGTGCGGGCTCCAGTCGTCGGGAGGCGCAGGACGATCGGCCGACCGGACGGGTCCGGCGTCATAGGCGCGATAGACCGGCCCCGTCGGCGAAGGGACGCCGGGATTGACCAGCACGATCGGCAGGTCCGGCAGGCGCGGTTCGATCGTCAGCCAGTCGCCGCGTCCCTCGGCCCAGGCCGGGCGGGCGTGAAGGCACATCGGCCCGTCGGCGCCGACGACCGCCGCCGCCGTCTCCAGCGCCGGATCGTCAGCCGCAAGGCCCAGAACCTGGGCGGCCAGGCGCAGGGCCGCGCCCGCGTCCGACGATCCGCCCCCCAGGCCGGCGGCGATCGGCAGCTGCTTGTCCAGCACGACCTTCAGCGCCGGCGGCCCCTTCCCCGTAGCCTGACCCAGACATCGCAGCGCCCTGAGGATCAGATTGTCATTGTCGCCCGCCAGGGTCGGCGCGAAAGGCCCCTCGACCTCCAGCGACAGACGCTCGGCCGGCTGGACCGACACGCGGTCGCCGATGTCGGCGAAGGCGACCAGGCTGGCCAGCGGGTGATAGCCGTCGGCGTCCGCTGCGCCGACGTGCAGGAACAGGTTGATCTTGGCCGGGGCCGTCGCCGTCCGCCGCATGGCTATTGCGACACGCCGCCCGTCACCGCTGCGTCGTCCAGCCCCTGCTCGATCTTGCGCCCGACCTCGGCGCGGCGCGTGTCCTCGGCATCCAGCACCAGGACGCGCTTCCACATCCATTCCGCCTCGCGGCGGCGTCCGACCCGCCAATAGGCGTCGCCCAGGTGATCGTTGATCTCGGCGTTGGCCGGCTCCTTGTCGATGGCCTGCTCCAGCGTATCGACGGCGGCGGAATAGTCGCCCTGGCGATACTGGGCCCAGCCGAGGGAGTCCTGGATGTTGCCGTTCTCAGGCTCCAGGGCCAGGGCGCGCTGGATCATCTCGGCGCCCTGCTGCACCCGCAGGTCCCGGTCCACCCACAGATAGCCCAGGTAGTTCAGCATGTCGGCATCCTCGGGGGCGGCCTGGACGGCGGCCCACAGCTCGGCCTCGGCCTCGGGAACCCGGTCCAGCGCCTCATAGGCGGCGCCGCGCAGGAAGTGGACCTGGGCCGTCTGGCCCTCGCGGTTCAGCAGCGGGCCGTTCAGGATATCCAGCGCCTCGGCGTTCTTTTCGACCGTCATCAGTTGGCCGGCCAGCATCAGGGCGATGCGCTGGTCGTCCGGGGCCGCCTCGGCCGCGCGGCGCAGTTCGGCCAGGGCGTCCTCGGGGCGTCCCTCCTCTTGCAGGCCCGCCGCCAGCTGGGCCCGAGCCGTGGCGTAGAGCACGGGGTCCTCGGTCCCGACGTGCGAATAGGCGGTGCGCGAGGCGGCCGACAGCCCGGCCCGATCCAGCGTCTGGCCCAGCGCCAGCTGCGAGGCGGGCGTCTCGTTCAGGTTCAGCGACAGGCGCAGATAGACGGCGGCGAACTCGTGCCCGCGCTCGGCCGAGGCCTGGGCGGCGGCGTTGGCCAGGGCTTCGGCGGCGCCCTCGCGGAATGTCGGCATGGCCGGGGCGCGGCCGCCGTCACGGGCCCGCGCCAAGGCTCGCACCAGGGCCAGGTCGACCGTGCCGCCCTCGATGGCCTTGCGATAGACGGCCAGGGCCTCGTCGCGACGTCCGCGCCGCTCCAGGAACTCGCCATAGGGGCGGTGGAACAAAGCGCCGATCACGGCGGTGTCGGACAGCGCCTTCAGCGCGGCCTCCGCCTCGTCGTAGCGACGGCGGCGTTCCAGCAACTGGGCCTGGTTCAACCGGGCGAAGGCTGCGGTCAGGGGGTCGGCGCCGGTCGGCGACGGCTGAAGGGCGCGGTCCCAGTCCCCGGCCGCCGCCGCGATCCACGGCGAGACCATCAGGCCGGCCCGCGCATGGGGCGAGGCGATCGGTTCGCGGGCCAGGGCGGTGTCGGCGGCGCGGGCGTCGCCATGCGCGAAGGTCTGAACGATGCGGACCAGGCGTCCGCCTTCCACCATCACGGCCGGCGCCTCGCCCGGCGCGGGGGCGATCCGGGCGGCCTGGTCCAGGTCGCCGGACAGCAGGGCCGAGGTGAAGGCCTGGGCCTTAAGGCGCGGCTGCTCGGGCGTCAGGGCCTGGGCGCGCGCCAGATAGTCGGCCCCCGCCCCGCCCTCGCCCTGCATCAGGGCCAGCTTGCCCGCCAGATAGAGGCCATAGGCGCTGCGGCCGTCCGCATCGGTCGGCACGGGGGCCCAGACCTCGGGGATGGCCGGTTCGGCCGGCGCCTCGGCTAAGGTCACGGTCGGCGGCGTCTCGGCGTCGTCGGGCGAGGTTTGTCCGGGCGCGGCCTCGTCGGGCGACTGGTCGGGCGCCAGGATGACGGCGGGCGGCAGTTGGTCCTGCGGCGCGACCCCGCGCGCAGGCTGCCCCGACGGCGGGGTCGACGTCGGTTCAGGGTCGGTCTGGATCGACCCCGGCGGCGGGGTCTGCGCGCGGGCGTCTCCGCCGCCCATTCCGACGGCGAGGGCGAGCACGCCCAGGGAGGCGGCGAACAGGCGCGAACGATCAGCAGCAGTCATGCGCCGGACACTTCACGCTTTTCCGGCGCCGGGCAAGGGGCGCGGACGCCCCCGTGCCCGCCGCCGATCACATGTTCGGATAGTTCGGGCCGCCGCCGCCTTCCGGCGTGGTCCAGACGATGTTCTGCGACGGATCCTTGATGTCGCAGGTTTTGCAATGGACGCAGTTCTGGGCGTTGATGACGAAGCGCGGGTCCTTCTTCGCCGCCTCGTCGCCATAGACGACCTCATAGACCCCCGCGGGGCAATACAGCCGCGCCGGCTCGCCATATTTGGGCAGGTTGACGCGGATCGGCACGGACGGGTCCAGCAGCTTCAGGTGGGCCGGCTGGTCCTCGGCGTGGTTGGTGTTGGAGATGAACACCGACGACAGCTTGTCGAACGACAGCTTTCCGTCCGGCTTGGGATAGGCGATCTGCTTGTGGCCGGCGGCCGGCTCGGTGGAGGCGGCGTCGGTCTTCTCGTGCTTCAGCGTCGGGATCGGCGACCACCCGCCCAGCAGGGTGCGGCACCACATGTCGACCATGCCCAGCGCCCCGCCCAGGGTCGTGCCGAACTTGCTGAGCAGCGGCTTGGCGTTCCTGACGACCGACAGCTCCTTGTGGACCCAGCTCTTTTCGAAGGCGGTCTGGTATTCGACCAGTTCGTCGCCCGCGCGTCCGGCCCGCACCGCCTCATAGGCGACGTCGGCGGCCAGCATGCCGGTCTTCATGGCATTGTGGCTGCCCTTGATGCGCGGCACGTTCACGAAGCCGGCCGAACAGCCGATCAGCACGCCGCCGGGGAAGCTGAGTTTCGGAATGGATTGCAGCCCGCCCTCGGTGATGGCGCGCGCGCCGTAGGAGATGCGGGTTCCGCCCTCCAGATGCTGGGCGATCTCGGGGTGGTGCTTGAAGCGTTGGAACTCGTCGAACGGCGACAGGTGGGGGTTCTTGTAGTTCAGGTGCACCACATAGCCGACGGCCACGTAGCGGTCGCCGAAGTGATACAGGAAGCTGCCGCCGCCGGTGTGTTCATCCAGCGGCCAGCCGGTCGTATGTTGGGCCAGGCCGGGCTGATGCTGTTCGGCCGGCACCTGCCACAGTTCCTTCAGGCCGATGCCGTACTTCTGGGGCGACTTCCCGTCCTGAAGCTTGTGCTTGGCGATGATGGTCTTGGCCAGGGAGCCGCGCACGCCCTCGGCGATGAAGACGTATTTGCCGTGCAGTTCGATGCCCGGCTGGAAGTCGCCGGTCGGCTTGCCCTCGCGGTCGATGCCGAAGACGCCGGCGACGACGCCCTTGACCCGGCCCGTGCCCTCTTCCCAGACGACATGGCTGGCGGCCATGCCGGGATAGACTTCGACACCCAGCGCCTCGGCCTGTTCGCCTAACCAACGTGTGAGATTGCCCAGCGAGGCGATGTAGCAGCCGTGGTTGTGCATGAAGGGCGGCATCAGCGGCATGGGCAGCGGCGCCGACCCCTGCGGCCCCAGCAGCAGGAAGCGGTCCTTCGTCACCGGCGTCTCCAGCGGCGCGCCGCGATCCTTCCAGTCGGGGAACAGCTCGTTCAGCGCCTTGGGGTCGATGACGGCGCCGGACAGGANNGACAGGCCGGCGGGGCCGCCGCCGACGATGACGACGTCATATTCCATCACCTCGCGCTCGACGCCTTCCAGCGCCTCGATCGGCGGCAGATTGTCGATGATGGCTTCCTGACGGGCGTTCTCGGCGCCGCCTTCGATGGCTTGCTCGGCCATGTCTTCCCCTGAAATCCCGGTTATTCGTATGGTTATGCCGCTTATCGGAAGGTGACGCGAGGGCGGTCAAGGCTTATCGGTGGATCGAGACATGAACGCGCAACCCCACGACATCGCTGCGATGGAAAGCCTGCTCGCCTTCTGGCGGGATGCAGGGGTCGACGCCTGCTATGGCGAGGCGCCGGTCGATCATACCCATGTCGCGCCACCGCCGGCGGTCAAGGCGGTGCAGCGGGCGACCGCTTCGGTGGTCGCGCGTCCGACCGCGCTGGACGGCGGGGCGGCCATCGAGGAGGCGCGGCGGCTGGCGGCCGGGGCGAGCACGCTGCAGGATCTGGCGGCGGCGGTGGCGGCCTTCGAGGGCTGCGCCCTGCGCGGCCTGGGCGCGACCCAGTCGGTGTTCGGCCGGGGCGACCCGAACGCGCCCGTCCTGATCATCGGCGAAGGCCCCGGCGCGGACGAGGACCGGCTGGGCCAGCCTTTCGTCGGCAAGGCGGGCAAGCTGCTGGACCGGATGCTGGAGGCCGGGGGCCTGACCGGAAAGGTCTTCATCACCAACACCGTCTTCTGGCGCCCGCCCGGCAACCGCACGCCCAGCCCGCAGGAGCAGGCCGTGTGCGCCCCCTTTGTCGAGCGCGCCTTCGCCCTGCTGAAACCCAGGGCCGTGCTGCTGCTGGGCGCGGCGGCCGCAAAGTCGGTGCTGCAGACCGACGAGGGCATCATGAAGATGCGCGGCGAGTGGCGGGAATGGCGCCTGGCCGAAGGCGCCGTGCAGGCCCCCGCCCTGCCGACGCTTCATCCGGCTTTCCTGCTTCGCCAGCCCCAGGCGAAGCGACAGGTGTGGGCGGACATTCTGAATGTGGCGTCCCGCCTTGAAACGGACTCGGTTTGAGGTCACGACTGTTTGCAGCATGTTTCCATGCTGACGACCGACGCCAAACGATCCATCGCCTGAGTCGAGACGGGCCGGGGACGCCAACGGGGGCCGCCTTATGATTTCGATCCGCCGCGCGATCTTCGCGTCGACGCTCGCCTTCGTATTCGCCGGGTGCGCGAACGCCGCCCTTGCGGAAACGCCCTACGAGGGAGGAGCGTCCGCCGCCGCGTCCGGCTCCATGCGTCCGACCGCCCTGACCCCGGCGGACCGTCTCAGCTACACCACCGCCTTCGACGCCCTGCGGCGCGGCGACCTGGAGGCGGCGCGCCTGTCGGCCCGCCAGGCCAAGGACCGCGTGCTGCTGGGCCAGGTCGAATTCGAGCGTCTGTTCCACCCCGACCATGTCGCGACCTACGACGAGCTGTCGGCCTGGCTGGAGGACTACGCAGACCTGCCGTGCGCGGACCGCGTCTATGATCTGGCCATGCGC
>NZ_DLMO01000066.1:0-248 GCF_002479325.1 Brevundimonas sp. UBA7534 | reverse complement strand
GCCCCGACGGCGCGGCCGAGCCCAAGCGCCCCAGCTTCCTGGGCCGCACATGGACCAGCGTCGTCGCCGCGGTGGCGGGCGCGCCCGGTCAGGACCCGGCCAAGGCCGCGCGGATCGCCTACAACGCCGACGACCTGACAGGCGCAGTCGCCATCGGCCAGCAGATCGGCGATTGGTGGACCGTGGGCCTGGCCCAATACCGCCTGGGCCAGTTCAGCGACTCCTTCACCGCCTTCGCCCGCGTCGCC
>NZ_DLMO01000061.1:10019-10401 GCF_002479325.1 Brevundimonas sp. UBA7534 | reverse complement strand
CACTCCGGAGGTCATGTTGCCGTCGGCCCAGGGGCCTTCGTCCAACCTGGCGCGCAAAACGCCCACCTCGTCCTTGGTGAAGACCTGGGGGATATGCAGCAGCATCTCTGCCTCGACAAAAGAAGACGGCCCCGCCGGAAGGACGGGGCCGTCAGGATAGGCCGGGATCGGGGGCCTTAGAAGCGCACGTTCAGCTTCAGGATCGCCTGGCGACCCGGGGCCGGATCGGCATGGTGCACCCCGTTGGTGCGCAGAATGTACTCCTCGTCCGTGGCGTTCTGGACGTTCAGCTGAAGGCTGGCGCGGTCGGTCAGATCGTAGGCCGCGAAGAGGTCCAGTCGGATGTAGCTGGGCGCATAGACCGCCCCGCCGCCGCCGCCGG
>NZ_DLMO01000061.1:2804-9876 GCF_002479325.1 Brevundimonas sp. UBA7534 | reverse complement strand
GCCGCCGCCGCCGGCGCCGCCCTGGTTCCCGCCGAAGCGATCATCGACGTAATAGAGTCCGCCGCCGACGGTCAGCGGTCGCAGGACCCGGTAGGTGGTGAACAGGCTGAAGCTGTTCTTGGGCGTGTTCGCCAGGGGATCGCCCTCGAACAGGTTGGGAACCGGCTCGCCGTCCACGATCGTGACGGCGCCCTTCACCAGTTCGGACTCCATGTAGGTGTAGCCGCCGAACACCGTCCAGGCCGGAGTGATATTGCCGGAGACGCCGAGTTCGAGGCCCCGAACCTCGACTTCGCCGGCCTGAGCGTAGCGATCCACATCGACCAGGATCTGGGCGTTCTTGCGCGTGGTCTGGAACGCCGCCGCCGACAGCGACAGCCGCTCGCCGAACAGACTGGCCTTGGCCCCGATCTCGTAGCTTTCGGTGTCCTCGGGATCGAGCACATCGCCGTTCAGATTGCCCGAACCATTCGACGGCGCGCCGTTCTGGTCGCCGCCGCTGATGGTCGGCGGCGTCGAGGAGGTGGCGTAGGAAGCGTAGACGCTGGTGTTCGCCGTCGGCTTGTAGACCAGGCCGACCTGATAGTTGACGAAATCCCAGCTTGCTTCCGACGGGGTCGAGGTCGGGCTTTCGACGGAATAGTCGTCGTAGCGCAGGCCCAGATTCAGCAGCCACTTCTCGCCGAACGCGATCGAGTCGAAGGCATAGACCGCGACGGTGTCGGTGGTGTTCTCCGTCACGGCATTGCGCGCGATGGTTCCGGTCCACGGGTCGTTGGGGTTCGGATCGTAGACTTTGGTGCAGTCCAGGCCGGTCAGCGGCGCGGGGCAAGCCGTGCCGCTCGTCGTGGTTATGGCGTAGGACGCGTTGCGGTTCTCCTCGGTCGACAGCTCCAGACCAATGTCGAAGCTGTGCTTGATCGCGCCCGTCTGGAAAGAGCCATACAGGTCGGTGACGTTGGCCAGGGTATCCGTTGGGTTCCACCGCGATTTCAGGCCGCGTTTCATCCACCATTCGCCGCCGATCTGGACCGCGGTTCCGCCGTCTCCGGGATTGGTGACGACATAGTCGTTCAGCGTTTCCGAGTACCGAGTGGTGTTGCGGATCGCCAGGTTGTCGCTGAACCGATGCTCCAGCTTCAGCGTCACGCTGTCCACCTCGTTGCGCAGATAATCGCGCGCCTTCAGGCCGTAGAAGGTGTCGTAGGGGACGTTCAGGATGCGGCTGTCGGTGGTTTGGATCGCCCAGTTGTTGTTCAGCTTGCGGTCCAGGGGGATGCCGTAGTCGGGCATGGAGTCGCTGCGCAGGCGATAATAGCTGAGGGTCGCGGTCGTCTCGGTTCCCAGGCCGGTGGCGAACGCCATCGCCAGGCCGTACTTTTCGAAGTCCACCGCGTTGCGGTTCGGCACGTCGCCTTCCGTCGCCAGCAGGTTCAGGCGAAAGGCGGTCGTTTCGCTGAAGCGCCAGTTGCCGTCGATCGTGGCGCGGTAATAGTCGTCCGTGCCGGCGGCGGCGCCGACGTTGACGAAGTCGGTCAGGCGCGGCGCCTTGGACCCCAGGTTGATGCTGCCGCCGCCAGAGCCGCGGCCCGAATAGACCGAATCGGGCCCCTTGATGACCTCGACCTGTTCAAGGTTGAAGACCTCGCGCGACTGGCCGCCGGTGTCGCGAACGCCGTCGACGAAGATGTTGTTCGCCGAGGACTGACCGCGAATGAACGGACGTTCGGCCAGCGGCTGGCCGCCTTCGCCGGCGCCGAAGGTGATGCCGGGCGAGGTCCGCAGCAGGTCCTCCAGCGAGGTGGCGGCGGTCTGAGTGATGATCTGCTCGGGGATGATTGTCACGGCTCGCGGCGTATCCAGCAGGGGCGCCACATATTCCGGGCTTTCGGGCTCTCGCTTCTGAACCTGGCCATGCACGTCGATGGTGCCCAGGTTGGCCGGCTGCTGGTCCGCGGCGGTGACGACGATGTCGTCAGCCGCGACATCGGCGGCGACGGCGGGGGCGGCGACCAGCATGCTGGCGGCGCTGGAGGCGAAGAGAAGCGCGCGGAGAGAGGAAGCGCGGGATTCGGACATCTGGGTGCGACCTTTTGGCCTGATTTTGCGATGCGGTCGCAATAACCAGCTTCACATTGTCGCACAAGGTGAATTGCGAATTAATCTCAGTCGCGTCAGCTGACGATAATCATGCTTCGCGGCGGCGGCGAGGTTTCAAGGTCCAGCCAGGTCGGATCGGGCATGGCCCGGTGGGCTGCGGCCAGCGCCTCAGACCAGCGTCGACCGAGGTCGCGGAAATAGGGATCGTCGGCGTCGATCCGCCGCTCCATTCCCGTCAGCCTATCGCGGGGAACGACAATGAGATCGAACGGCGGCCCCACCGCGATGTTCGAGCGAATAGTGGAATCGAACGAGATCAGCCCCAGTTTCACCGCCTCGGACAGCGGCGTGTTCGGCCGCAGGGCCCGGTCGAGAATCGGCTTGCCGTACTTCAACTCGCCGATCTGGAGGTAGGGGGTATCCGGGCCGCACTCGATGAAGTTGCCCTGCCCGTAGATCAGATACAGGCCCATCTTGCCCCCGGCGATCTGACCGCCCAGCAGCATGGAGGCCGTGACGTTCAAGCCGTCTGCGGTCGGCGTCGGAGGGGTGTTGATGCTGGCGCGGACGCTGGCCAGCGCATGGCCCAGTATCTGAGCCGCGCGAAACAGGGTCGGCGCCGTCTCCAGAGTTTCCGGACCGGCCGAATCCGGCAGTGTGACACCCTCGCCGACCATCGAAAGCGCAGTCTGGGTGACGGACAGATTGCCCGCCGTGGCGACGGCCAGAACCCGCTCGCCGGGCGTCTTGAAGACGTGCAGCTTGCGATAGGACGAAATGTTGTCCACGCCCGCATTGGTGCGGGTGTCGGCGATCATCGCCAACCCCTCATCGACCAGCATGCCCACGCAATAGGTCATTGCGCCCTATCCGCTCCCCGCGTTGCGAATCGCCTGACGCTAGCAGATTCGGACGACATGGCGATCAGGACCATCCCCGGCTCTGATGTTGCTGCTGGCTCTGTTGCACGGGGCGCACATGAAGCGCGACCGTCAGGCTCTCCATCCCGCCGCCGTAGCTGGTTCCCCGGATGGGCGTGGCCCCCAGGGCGTCCAGACCGATGGCGATACGCACGTAGTTATCGGTCGGACAGATGCCGTTGGCGGGGTCGAAGCCGACCCAGCCCAGATCCTCGATCCAGGCTTCGGCCCACGCGTGGGCGGCGTCCTGATCGTGTTGGCCATCCGATCGGTTCAGATGACCCGAGACATAGCGCGCCGGCACGCCCGTCGCCCGCGCGCACGCGATGAAGATTTGGGCGTGATCCTGGCAGACCCCGCGTCTCATGTCGAAGGCTTCGGCCGCCGAATGGGCCGCCGACGTGGCGCCGATCTCGAACGCCACGGTCTGGTGGATCGCCCCCATCAGCCGATGCATCCGGTCCAGAGCGCCCCCGTGCCCCGCCTCGTTCGCGAAGTGGGTCAGCGCCGCATTCGGTCGCGTGAGCCGCGTCTCGCGCAGATAGACGCTAGGCGGCAGCTTCTCATTCTGCCCGCGGATGACACCCCCCGTGTCGACCGTCGACACCTCGCCCGTGACGCGGATGGTCAGGTCGTCGGTCGGTCGCTCGGTGTAGAGACTGTGGACCACGTTGCCGAAGGCGTCTTCGCTACGCCGTAGCCGGGCGTCCACGTCCGTCTCTATGCGCCAGTCCCGCACCTGCTGGCTCTCGCACGATTTGGGGGTCAGCCGCAGCATCTGGACGATGAACCGCGCCGGCCGGGCGTAGGCGTAGCGGGTAGCGTGGTCGATCCGTATCCGCATCGTCAAACCAGATACTGTTCGTGGATAGCGCCAGCCAAGGCGTTGTTCTCCTTGAGAAACGCCTGGATGTATTCATGCAGACCCGATTGGAAGATGTCCTCGATCCGGGCTTCGTTGAATTGCGTCATGCGATTGGACGCCAAGCGTTGCGCCGGGCCGCGGCGACCGTAATCCGCCGCCAGCTTTTCCAAATAGCTGACGATCATTCCCTGGCACGACGCCAGCGACCGCGGCATCTGCCGGTTCAGCACCAGTAGATCGGCCACCAGCCAGGGCCGGACGGACTCTCGATAGACCCAGCGATAGGCCGTCAAGGCCGAAACTTCCCGCAACAGGGTGGTCCACTGGAAATAGTCCAGCTGCCCGCCGACCCGTTCGCCGGGCGGGAGCAGCAGGTGGTATTTGACATCCAGCAGGCGCGCCGTGTTGTCGGCCCGCTCGATCGCCATGCCCAGGCGCAGGAACCAGTAGGCGTCGTTCCTGAGCATGGTTCGTGACGAGGCGCCTTCCACTGCCAGGGACGTGGACTTCACGAAGTCCAGGAAGTTGGTGAAGTCGTCGCGCCGGGTCGGTTCACCCTGCTCCTTCAGACCGTTCCAGGCCCCATTGATGGCCTCCCACAACTCGATCGTCAGGGCGGTGCGGACCGATCGCGCATTGGTCCGGGCGCGGGTGATGCAGGCCTTGATCGAGGTCGGATTGTCGGCGCCGAAGGCCAGATACTCCCTCACCGACTTTTCCGAAATCGACCGCCCCGAGGCGTCGAACCCGGTCTTGACCCCGGACGAGGCGATGGCCCCCGCCCAGGCGGTTACGGCGGCGTGATCCTTGGCCGGCAGGGCGGCCAGCCGAATGGCGGCCTCCAGGATACGCGCCAGGAAGTCAGCCCGCTCCATGTAGCGGCCCGTCCAGTAAAGGCTGTCAGCGGTGCGAGAGAGCATCAGTTATCCAGCACCCAGGTGTCCTTGGTTCCGCCGCCCTGACTGGAGTTCACCACCAGCGACCCCTCCTTCAACGCCACCCGCGTCAGGCCGCCGGGCGCGACGCGCACGCCCGCCGGGCTGGACAGGACGAACGGCCGCAAATCCACGTGGCGCGGCGACAGGTCCGCGCCCGCCAGGGTCGGCGCCGTCGACAGGTTGAGCGTGGGTTGAGCGATGAAGTCGTCGGGATCGGCGATCAGCTTTGCGCGGAAAGCCTCGATCTCGGCCTTGGTGGACGTCGGTCCGACCAGCATGCCGTACCCCCCCGATCCCCCGACCTCCTTGACCACCAGCTCATCCAGCTTGGACAGCACTTCCTTCAGCGCCTCGGGCTCCCGGCAGCGCCAGGTCGGCACGTTCTTCAGGATCGCCTCTTCGCCGGTGAAGAAGCGGATGATTTCGGGCATGTAGGTATAGACGGCCTTGTCGTCCGCGACGCCCGTTCCAACCGCATTGGCCAGGGTCACGCGACCAGCGAAATAGGCCGACATCAGCCCCGGCACCCCCACCGCCGAGTCCGGCATGAAGGTCAGGGGGTCGATGAAATCGTCGTCGATCCGGCGATAGATGACGTCGACGCGCTTGGGCCCCTCGGTCGTGCGCATGAAAACGGTGTCGTCGTTGACGAACAGGTCGCCGCCCTCGACCAACTCCACACCCAGCTTGTCGGCCAGGAAGCTGTGCTCGTAATAGGCCGAGTTGTAGGGACCGGGCGTCAGCACGACGATCGTCGGATCCTCTCCCGCCCCGGCGGGGGCCGAAGCCTGCAGCGACCGCAGCAGCATGTCGGTATAGATTTCGACCGGCCGCACGGCGTGTTCCGCGAACAGATCGGGGAACAACCGCATCATCATTTCGCGGTTCTCCAGCATGTAGGAGACGCCGCTGGGGGTGCGGACGTTGTCTTCCAGCACGTAGAAGCCGTCTTCGCCCGTGCGGACCAGATCGACGCCCGAGATGTGGCACCAGACGTCGCCCGGCGGTCGGCGTCCCTGCATCTCGGGTCGATAATGCGGATTGGTCAGGATCAGCTCGGGCGGGACGATCCCCGCCTTTAGACAATGCTGCGGTCCGTAGATGTCCTTGAGAAAGGCGTTGATCGCGGTGACGCGCTGCTTCAGCCCCTTTTCCAGACGCGACCACTCGTCGGCGCCGATGATGCGCGGCACCACGTCGAAGGGGATCAGCCGCTCGTTGGATTCCTCGTCCCCATAGACGGCGAAGGTCACCCCCATGCGTCGGAAGAACAGTTCCGCCTGGCGAGAGCGCGCCTGCAGAAGGTCGGGTGGCGCAGTCTGCAGCCACGCCGCCAGCGTGCTGTAGCTGTCGCGGATCTTGCCGGATCCGCCGCCGGACATTTCGTCGAAAGCCTTCGTCATTCGCCCCCGCCGCGATGAGAAATCACAGAGTGATGGGCACGGAACGGAAAGCGCAACAGTTTTGTTGCAGTGCGGCGAAGGAAGTCAGCCAGCCGCCACCGCCTTCATCGAGACGGAGACATCCGCCAGCTTGGCGGCGTCCACCGGGGTCGTGGCTGCAATCAGCTTCTTTCCCGCCATGAACTCGGGCGGAGCGTTGACCGCCTCGACGCAGACCACCTTGTCGCCCGCCAGGTGGAAGACGGCGAAGGCGTCGGCGGCGGGGTCGCCCCTCAGCACCTGCCGGTCCGCCTCGAAAGGCAGGCCGGCGATCTGCAGCTTGAATTCATACTGATCGGACCAGAACCACGGAACCTCCGGTGCGGGACCGGGCCGGCCGACGATGGCGGCGGCGGCCTGTTTAGCCTGTTCCAGTGCGTTCGGAACGCTCTCCAGCCGGTGATGAACCCCGCCATGAACCGGGATCGGCCGTCGCGTCATGTCGCCTACGGCGAAGACGAGCGGGTCCGACGTGCGGGCCTGTTCGTCCACAACCACGCCATTGTCGCACAGCAGTCCGGCCGAGCGCGCCAGGCCGTCGCAGGCGACAGCGCCGACTCCGACCAGGACGGCGTCCGCCTCGATGACCGCGCCGTCCGACAGGGTGACGCCGTCGCGGGCGATGGCCGTCACCTCGGCGTCGGTCAGGATTTGCGCCCCATGCGCGCGGTGCTGCTGGGTGAAGAAGTCCGACAGCGTCTGCGACGCCACGCGCGCCAGGACGCGCGGCTCTCGCTCGACCACCACAGCCTCGGCGCCCAGGGCGCGCGCGGACGCCGCCGCCTCCAGCCCGACATAGCCGCCGCC
>NZ_DLMO01000061.1:2283-2594 GCF_002479325.1 Brevundimonas sp. UBA7534 | reverse complement strand
TCAGCCGCTCGGCGTCGTGCAAGGTGCGAAGCTGCAGAAGATCGGGATGGTCCCCGCCGGGCACGGGCAGCTTGCGCGCCGTGGAGCCCGTCGCCAGCACCAGAACGTCGTAGGTCTCCTCGCTCCCGTCATGGAAAACGACCCGCCGCGCCGCCGGATCGACCGACACGGCCTCCACGCACGCGCGGAAGTCGATATCCTGTTCGGCGTAGAAGCTGAGAGGCCGCAAAAGCAGCGCCTCCAGGTCCGCCTCGCCCTTCAACCAGGCCTTGGAAAGGGGCGGCCGCTGGTAAGGAGGCGCGTCCTCCCGA
>NZ_DLMO01000061.1:0-2155 GCF_002479325.1 Brevundimonas sp. UBA7534 | reverse complement strand
GACCCGCCAGAACGATCGGCCCCTCATGCCCGTACTGCCGCAGAAAGGCCGCGACGGAGCCGCCGGCGTGCCCGGCGCCGATAATCAGAACCTTGGTCATGAGAGGCATGTAGAGCGGCGAGCGGGAGGGCGTAAGTCGTGACTTGTGAATCGTGAGTCGCCACTCACGCTTCACGACGCCCTTGACCGTTCCATTGTTACAGCATAGTGGAACGCATCATGACGACCCCGCCCGCCCGCGCCGACCTCTATGACGCGCTCCTTTCGATGGAGACGCGCGAGGAGATTGACGCCTTCCTGGCCGACCTGTGCACCCCGGCCGAACTGCGCGCCTTCGCCGAGCGCTGGCAGGTCGCCCGGCTGCTGGACCGGGGAGGCAAGTCCTACCGCGAGATCGCCGCCGAGGCGCACGCTAGCCCCACCACCGTGGTCCGCGTCGCCCGTTATCTGAAAGACATGCCGCATCAGGGCTACCGCATCGCCCTGGACCGGCTGAAAGCCTGAGTATCCGAACATGAGCACCGTGCAGGGCCGGCTTCGCATCGCCGTCCAGAAATCCGGCCGTCTGGCCGACCGCAGCCTGGACCTGATCCGCGACGCGGGCCTGAAGTGGGTCAAGGGCCACAACGACCTGCTGTATCGGGTCGAGAATTACCCGATCGACCTGCTGCGCGTGCGCGACGACGACATCCCCACTTTCGTGGCCGATGGCGTCTGCGACCTGGGCATCGTCGGCGAAAACGTGCTGGAGGAAGGCAAGAACGGCGGGGCGAACGCCTCGGTCGTCATGCCGCTGGGCTTCGGCCGCTGCACCCTGAAGATCGCGATCCCGCCGACCCTGGCCTATGACGGCCCAGCCTCTCTCGACGGTCTCAGGATCGCCACCTCCTATCCGAAGATCCTGCGCCGCTTTCTCGACGACAACGGGGTCGCCGCCGACATTGTGACCATGCGCGGCGCCGTCGAGGTCGCGCCCCGGCTGAAACTGGCCGCCGCCATCTGCGACCTGGTGTCCACCGGCGCGACGCTGGAGGCGAACGGCCTGAAGGCCCAGGACACGGTGCTGGAAAGCCAGGCGGTGCTGATCCGCTCGCCCATCGCCGCCGAGCCCGAACTGGCGGAACTGCTGGACAGCGTGATCGAGCGGATGGCGGGCGTCGTCTCCTCTCAGGGCGCGAAATACGTGATGCTGAACGCCCCTCGCGCCGCCCTGAACCAGATCACCGCCATCCTGCCGGGCGCCGGTTCGCCCACCGTCATGCCGCTGTCGGGGCGCGACGATGCGGTGGCCGTCCACGCCGTCTGCCAGGAAGCGGTCTTCTGGGAGACGCTTGAGAAGCTGAAGGCCGCCGGCGCCTCGGCCATTCTGGTGCTGCCGATCGAGAAGATGATGTGATGCGGCGCATCGACTGGTCATCGCTGGACGAAGCGGGAAAGACGGCCGCCCTGGCCCGTCCGGCGCGCCGCACGTCGGGCGACGTGACGGGCGTGGTGCGCGAGATTCTGGACGATGTGCGCGAACGCGGCGGCGCGGCCGTGGTCGACTGGTGCTTAAGGCTGGACAAGGCGCCGCCCCGTCGCATCGCCATCACCGAACAGGCCGTGGCAGAGGCCCGGAACGCTCTGCCGCCCGCGGACACGCGCGCGCTTCGCATGGCGGCCGAAAACGTCCGCATCTTTCACCAGGCGACCCGTCCCGAGGACACGCCCTTTGTCGAGACCAGTCCGGGCGTGCGGTCGAAACTGGCGTGGCGGCCCATCGCCTCGGCGGGCCTCTATGTGCCCGGCGGCACGGCGCCGCTGTTCTCCTCCCTGCTGATGCTGGCCATCCCCGCAGGCGTCGCGGGCGTGCGCGAGCGGATCGCCGTCACCCCACCGAACAGAGATGGCGGCGTCCACCCCGCCATGATCCTGGCCGCCGCAGAGGGGGGTCTGGACTCCCTGTGGCTGATGGGCGGGGCGCAGGCCATCGCCGCCCTGACCTTCGGCGTCGAACTGGAGGACGGGGTCATTCCCGCCTGCGACAAGCTGTTCGGTCCCGGCAACGCCTATGTCGCCGAGGCCAAGAAGCAGGCCGCCGCCCTGCCGGGCGGTCCCGCCGTGGATATGCCGGCCGGTCCGTCCGAACTGATGGTCATCGTCGACCGCGACGCCG
>NZ_DLMO01000063.1 GCF_002479325.1 Brevundimonas sp. UBA7534 | reverse complement strand
GTTTCAGGGGGTCACGTCACAGGTTTCGGACGGGTTCGCGGCGTCGCCTCGGACGGGGGGAGCCGCGCGTCCCTGTCGGACAGAGGGTCCGTGTGACGGTCTCGACAGGAACGGCGGGCGAAGGTCGGGTCAGAACCGGTAGGCGACGCCGACCCGCAGGTTGCGGCCCGGCAGGGGGGCGATGTCCTTGAGGAAGGAGGCGTGCTCGCGGGCCTCCTCGTCGGTCAGGTTGCGCGCCTCGGCGAACAGGGTGACGTCCTTCTGGGCGAACGGGCGCACCGCCGCTGACAGGTTCAGCAGGGTGTAGTCGTCGGTCGGCAGTTCGAATTCGTTGGCCACGCGATCCTGCTCGCCGACGTGGCGCACCTCGGCGCTGGCGTCGAAACGGGTCGAGGTGAAGGCCAGGCGGCCGGTCACGGAGTAGGGCGGAATGCGCGCCGCCGGACCGAAGTCGGTCTGGGCGCGGACGAAATCGGCCGCGCCCTCCAGCGACAGGGTGCGGTCGCCGTCCTGCCAGACGGCGTAGGAGCCCTCGGCCTCGAAGCCGTAGAATTTCGCGTCGGTCTGGGTGAACCGATAGACGGGAAAGTACTCGTCCTCCTCGTCGAAATAGAACTCCTCGCCGGTCGGGCGCTCGTCGATGAAGCCGTCGTACCAGGAATGGTAGACGTGCAGGTCGCCGGAGAAGCGGCCGCGATCATAGTGGGCCGTCGCTTCCAGCGTGGTGACCTTTTCGGTGTCCAGGTTCAGGTCGCCGGTCTCATAGGCGGCGGTGGCGATGTGCACGCCGTCGGCGAACAGCTCGACCTCGCTGGGCGCCCGCTCGTTGTGGGCCAGGCTGAGCCCCAGGAACAGGCCCGGCGCCGGGCGCAGGAAGGCGGCGGCCGAGGCGGACCAGTTGTCGAACTCGCGGTTCACCTCGCTGTCGCCGCCGATGGGCGTGCCCTTCAACTCGCGGCGGTCGTAACGCAGGCCGCCTTCGAAACCATGGTCGCCCCGGTCAAGGCGCTGAACCGTGTAGAGGCCCAGTTCGTCCACATCGACGGTCGGCACGAAGGCCTCCTCGCCGATGGCCTCGAAAGTACGCGACAGGGCCTGGACGCCCACGGCGCCGTTCCAGCCGTTGCGCTCGCGCTGGACCAGGTCGGCCCGGCCTTCCCAGCCGTCGGAGTTGAAGATCGTGCCCGGTTCGCCGACGTCCTCGAACTCGGTGTGGGTGTATTCCGCATGGCCGTAGGAGCCGCGGATGGCCGAGAAGGGGCCGTCGTCGAAGCGGTATTCGCCACGCGCGTCCCAGCGCTCCTGGTGCAACTGGATGAAGACGCTTTCCTCGGCCACGGTGCCGTATTCGCTGTCGGTCTCCTTGTAGGAGACGCCGCCGAAGCCCTTGTCGCCGATGTAGGAACCGCCGACGCCCCAGGCCTCGAGGTCGGTGTAGCTGTTGGGCTGGGCGCCCGTGTCCTCGCGCTCGACGCCGTCGCGGGCGGCCAGGCGGCGCGAGATGGCAGGGGCGGGAATGTCGTAGTCGTCGGTCTTGCGCTTCACCGCGTCGACGTTGAAGGCGAAGTTTCCGGCGCCGGCCGTGACGCGGGCGAAACCGCCGCGGCCGTCATCGACGCTGGACGCCTGGGTCGAGACGACGCCGTCGATGCCGTCGTCCGGAATCTTGGTCGGGATGCGATCGTCCAGGATGTTGACCACGCCGCCGATGGCCGAACCGCCATAGACCAGGGTGGCCGGGCCGCGGATGATCTCGATGCGGTTGGATTCCGCCGGGTCGGCCGCCACCGCGTGGTCGGGCGACACCGAACTGGCGTCGATCAGGCCGATGCCGTTGGTCAGCACCTGCACGCGCGGACCGCTCAGCCCGCGAATGACGGGGCGGCTGGCGCCGGGCGCGAAATCCGTGGAGCGCACGCCCGGACGTCCGCTCAGCAGGTCGCCCAGCGAAGCGGCCGGCGCTGTGGCCAGGGTCTGTTCGTCCAGCACGTCGGTCGCGATCACCGCCGCGCGCTGGCTGACGCCGTAGGGTGCGCCGGTCACGATGATGTCTTCGACCTGGGTCGGCGTCTGCGTCGATTGGGCGGCGGCTGCGCCGGCGAGAACCGACGACCCAGCGGCGGCGAGGAGCAGGGATCGCGAAACGGACGAAGCACGCATGAAGAATACCTTGGCGGGAGGAGTTGTGTTGTTACGAGATAACATCACGCCTCGTCAAGGCGCCAGGATGGCTTGGTCGCAAAGCAGGAGCGCAGGGGGGCTGACGCGACGCAGAAAAGCGCGGCTGTTACACCAAGGACCTATTGCGTTTGATAACCATTCGCACTAGGCCGGCGAGCCCGTTTTTCAGGAGAACCGTCATCATGCGTCGCCGCCTGTCCCTTCTGGCCTTTTCCGCGCTGACGCTGCCCCCGGCGGCGATGGCTCAGACCGGAGGGCCGGCGCAGGTCGACGACATCGTGGTTACGGCCTCGACGCGGGCCCAGCGGGTGGTCGAGGCGCCGGCGTCGATCTCCATCGTCACCGCGGAAACCCTGGCCAATCGCCCCAATGCGGACCTGACCGACGCCCTGCGCGACGTGGAGGGCGTGTCGGTCAGCGGCGGCTCGAACTTCCAGGACATCTACATCCGCGGCCTGCCGGGCAGCTACACTCTGTTGCTGGTCGACGGAAAGCGCCAGTCGACTCGCGACAGCCGCACCAACGGCAACGCCGGTCTGGAGCAGAGCTTCACGCCGCCCGTCGGCGCCATCGAACGGATCGAGGTGGTGCGCGGGCCGATGTCGTCGCTGTACGGCTCCGACGCGATCGGCGGCGTGGTCAACATCATCACCAAGAAGGTGTCCGCGCGGTGGGGCGGCTCCATCGGGGCGGACTATGTGGCCCAGGAGGACGGCGACAGCGGCGACTGGAACCAGGTCCAGGGCTATCTGGCCGGTCCGCTGGTCGAGGGCGTGCTGGGCGCGCAGATCTGGGGTCGGTCCTACCAGCGCGACGAGGACGCCATCCTGGGCGGCGTCGGCGGGGCCGAGGACTGGAACCTGACCGGCCGCCTGGCCTGGACGCCCAACGCCGACCACGAGGTGCTGGCGCAGGTCGACCGCACCGATGTGAAGCGCGAGTTCAATCCGGGCGGGACGCTGGCCGCCCCGGCCGCGGCCAACTACAACACCAACGACCGGACCGCTGGCTCGCTAAGCTGGAACGGGCGCTGGGACTGGGGGACCAGCCAGGTCTCGGTGCTTCGTGAAGAGACGACCCGCGAGAACTACGCCATGAGCGGCGGCGACTTCGTCAAGAACGTCCGCGCGCCGGAGCTGACCAACACCGTCTATGACGCCCTGTTCAATATCCCGCTGGAGGGCACGCCGCTCGGCGATCACCAGCTGGTGGTGGGCGGCCAGTACATCGAGAACGAGCTCAGCGACGTGAATCCCGGCGTCGACCCCCGGCGAGCGCAGACCTTCGAGGTCTGGCAGCGGGCCCTGTTCGTCGAGGACGAATGGCGGCTGAGCCCGCAACTCGCGCTGACGGGCGGCCTGAGGTTCGACGATCACGAGCGGTACGGCTCGCACTGGAGCCCGCGCCTCTATGCGGTCTGGACGCCCTCGGAGGCGTGGACGATCAAGGGCGGGGTCTCGACGGGTTTCCGTGCGCCGGAACTGCGGCAAGTCGCCGACGGCTACGCCTACACCACCGGCGGGGCGACCTGCACGGTCGGGCCGACGGGCACCTGCGGCGTCATCATCGGCGACCCGGACATCGAGCCCGAAACCAGCACCAACTACGAAGTCAGCGTGCTGTGGAACCCGTCGCGGACCCTGTCGGCCAGCGCCACGGTCTTCCGCACCGACTTCAAGGACAAGATCGACAGCGCCCTGGTCTATAACGAGGACGGCTCCATCGCCCGTTGGAGCGAGAATCCCAACTATCGGCTCTACTACTGGTACAATCTGCAGGACGCGGAACTGCAGGGCGCGGAGCTGTCGGGCCGGTGGCGGCCGTTTGCGGCGCTGGGGCTGAAGGCGGGCTACACCTATACGGACTCCGAGCAGAAGTCCGGGACCTACGCCGGCCTGCCGCTGTCGCGCACGCCCGAGCACATGGCCAACCTGCGCGCCGATTACGACGCCGCGGCGAACCTGAACCTGTGGGGGGCGGTCAACTACCACGGCGAAGAGATCAACGCCGGCCTGCGCGTCGGTGCGAACGGCGAGCCGATCCTGAACGGTTCGACCCAGGTGGGACGCCGCTATCCCAGCTACACAACCATCGACATCGGGGCGAACTGGCGGGTGACGCCGGCGGTCAGCGTGAAGCTGGGCGTCTACAACCTGGCCGACGAGGCCATCGACGTGGCGGACTACGACTTCCAGGGCGACGGCCGTCGCGGCTGGATCGGCGTGAACTACGAACTCTGATGCCGAGATCGGGCGTCATCTTCATCGCGGCGCTGCTGGCCCTGATCGCCGCGCCCGCCTTGAGTCAGACGCGCGGGCAGGCGCCGGCGGGACCGACGGTGGCCGAGGAAGGGTCCGCCTACTATCACTTCGAGCACCTCAGCGTGCCGTCGCGGGACGGGGCGCGGCTGTATCGCGTGCGGATCGCCACGCCGAAGAAGGCGCCGCCGACGGCGGGCTATCCGGTCGTCTATCTGCTGGACGGCGACGCCGCCCTGGCCCGGATCGACGAGGCGTTGCTGGCGCGGCTCGACGCAGGCGACCCGCCCGTCATCGTGGCCGTGGGGTATGAAGGCGACCGGCAGTTCGACGTCCTGGCCCGCGCCCTGGACTATACGCCACCGGCGCCGGACGGGCGGCCGGCGGCCGATCCGGCGGGGCGGCCCGGCGGCGGGGCGGACGCTTTCCTGGATGTCCTCGAAGGCGAGATCGCTCAGGCGGTGCGGGGGCGGGCGGTCCTCGACCCGCATCGCCGCGCCATATGGGGGCACTCCTATGGCGGATTGTGCGTACTGCACGCCGCCCTGACCCGGCCGGGCGCCTTCGACGCCTATTACGCCGCCAGCCCCTCCCTGTGGTGGAACTACGGCTCGGTGCTGGACGAGGTCGATCCCTTCCTGGCCGCGCCGCCTCCGGCAGGGTTGCGCCTGACATTGATGAGCGGCGGGGACGAGGTCGCCGGCCGCTCGGCCGGGCGTCGCATTCATCCGATGTGGACCTCCGTGCCCTCCAGCGCGACCCGCGCCCTGGCCGAGCGGCTGGAGGCGGCGGGCGTGACCGCGCGTTACGAGGAACTGCCGGGGCTTGGCCACGGCCCCATGCTGGGCGCGTCGCTGGAGCGCGCCCTGTTGTCCATCGCCGGCGTCGCGTCGGCGGCCTGAGGAAGTGCGAATGAACCCGTCCCGACGCATCCTGTTGAGCGGCCTCGGCGGCCTGGCGCTGTTGTCCGCCTGCGGTCGGGGCGGCGCGCCGTCGTCGGACGGGAAGGGGCTGACCGACCTGCGCGACCGGCCGGTGCGCGCCCTGCCGCCCGGCGGCAAGCTGAGCATCGACGACGGCCGCTATCTGATCGCCCTGTCGCTGATCCATCCGGACCCGGTGTCGCTGCTGGCGGCATGGAGCGGGGACGTCAACCGCATCAGCCCGGACATGTACCGCGCCTTCGTCGACAGGTTCCCGACGCTGCCCGACGTGCCCAGGATCGCCCAGTCCGGCCAGGCCTTCAACGCCGAGGCGGTGCTGGCGGCCGGTCCGGCGACGGCGGTGGTGTCGCTGGGGTCCGGTCCCACCGACGCCCAGGCCGCACAGTTGGAGGCGGCCGGCGTTTCGGTCGCCTTCATCGACTTCTTTTCGCACCCCTTCCAGAACCAGTCGCGCAGCCTGGCGCTGCTGGGCGACCTGATCGGCCGACGCGCGCAGGCCGACGCCTTCAACACCTTCAAGGCCGCCCGGCTGGACGCCATCGCCGCCAAGGTGGCCGCGATCCCCGAAGACCGTCGCCCGACCGTCTTCCTGGAGCCCCATGCGATGATCAGCCCGGACTGCTGCGCGTCGCCGGGCAAGGGCAACATCGGCGACTACATCGCCTTCGTCGGCGGCCGCAACATCGGCGCCGACGTCCTGGACCAGCCGACGGGCAAGCTGAACCTGGAATACGTGATCCAGCGCGATCCCGACGTCTATATCGCCACCGGCGGGCCGCACCTGGCCAGGGCGGGCGGATTTATGGTGGGGCCGGACTTCACCCCCGACCAGTCCCAGGCCGGCCTGCGCCGGGTGGTCGCTCGGCCCGGCATCTCAACCCTGAAGGCGGTGCGCGAAGGCCGCGCCCACGGCCTGTCGCACCAGCTGATCAATTCGCCCATCGACGTGGTGGCTGTGGAGGTCCTGGCCAAGTGGATACACCCGGACCTGTTCGCCGACCTCGATCCGCGCGCCACGCTGGACGAGATCAACCGCCGTTTCCTCGCCGTGCCCTATCGCGGCGACTACTGGGCCGACCTGAAGGCCGCCTGATTTCACCCCAGATCGGAAG